>JAUYBG010000010.1 GCA_030693205.1 bacterium | reverse complement strand
TTATTGATTATCTTTTATGGTATAATACCGAAAGACCGCATTGTGCTTTTCAAAACAAATTATCGCCGGTGCAATATCTCCTATCCTTGCCAAGAAATTTAAAAATTAACGAGGAGTGCAAAAAAGGGTGGACTTATACATATTCTTGACATTCGGTATTTTTTGTGCTATATTGTAAAGTCGAAAACCCTGAGGGTCGTAGATAAAACAAAAAGGAGATGAAAGCTTGAGTTTAGAAAAGGAAAACAGTTTAAATGCGGTTTTAAAAAACATCGCAAATATTGCAGGCGTTGAGAGAGTCGCAATAATCAGTCGAGGTGGACTGGTAATAGTAAGCTCTGACGAAGGGCTTGAGTCTTCTGCAGCTATGGCAGCTACGATTCGTGGCGCTGCTGAAACCCTGACTATTGAGTCGGGTATAGATTTACCCACAAGCGTGGTCATTACAACTATAAGCCATAAGATAAGCATTACGGGGGCAGGGTCAAAAGCCTTGCTTATAGTGCAATACAGTTTCGGTGTCAATCCAGAGGTAGTACAGAACGAAATATATAAAGCGACCCCGAAGCTAAAAACAATTTTGGAGTAGAAATACTCCGAGTGCGGGGACATTGTGTCACCGCCTTTTTTTTATTTAATACACTAAAGACTTCTTTTTGCGGCAATTGTGTTATAATAATATAAATATTTAAGTATAAAACATTTTTTGTCATTGCGAGGAGCAGCAACGACGAAGCAATCTAGGTTCGAGCTTGCTTCGCTCCCTTTAGTCGCTCGCAATGACAGAAGAGAATATTTATAATAATCATATGAAAATTTCTTTTTACGGAGCGGCCGGCGAAGTTACGGGTTCAAACAGTCTTTTGGAAATTGGAGGCAAGAAAATTTTAATAGACTGCGGAATGTGGCAAGGGAGCGAATTTAACGCGAATAAGAATTTTGATCCATTGCCTTACGATCCGAAAGAAATTTCTGCGGTTTTGGTCACTCATGCGCATCTGGATCATGTCGGCCGTTTGCCGCTTTTGGTAAAAAAAGGCTACAATGGATTTTTTTACGCTACGCCGGCGACGATGGATTTGGCCAAACTGATTATGGAAGATGCTTTGGCGGTAATGACCTATGATAACAAAAAATTCAAGAAGCCGATTTTGTTTGAAAAAAATGATATTGATATGGTGATGCGGCAGTTCAAATCAATTGACTATTATCAGGATTTTGAATTGACGCCGGAAGTGATGATAAAATTTTATGATGCCGGACATATTTTCGGCGCAGCTTTTATTGAAATTAAAACCGAGGGCAAAAAAATAGTCTTTTCCGGCGATATTGGCAATATAAATGTGCCGATTTTGAGAGAAACAGATCCTTTGCCTCGCGATCTCGATGCCGTGGTGTGCGAATCAACTTACGGCGACCGCTTGCACGAATCAGCCGAAAGCCGCCAGCAGATCATTGAAACTGTGGTGATGGAAGCGGTTGGCAGGGGTGGAGTCTTAATGATCCCTTCTTTTTCTCTGGAGCGCACCCAGGAATTGATCTATGACTTAAACGATTTGATCGACCGCAAGCGCCTGCTGCCGCGCGTACCGATCTATTTGGATAGTCCTTTGGCTATCAAGGCGATCAAAGTTTATCGCAAGTATCCGAATTATTACGACGAAGAAGCGGATCGGTTTTTTAAAAAAGGCGATGACCTGTTTCAGTTTCCCGGCCTTATTCTTTCCGAGACTACGGAAGATTCCAAGCTTATTAACGATGCTCCCGCTCCTAAAATAATCATTGCCGGATCCGGCATGATGAATGGCGGGCGGATCATGCGCCACGCCGAGCGTTATCTTTCAAAAAGAAAAAACACTTTGCTTATTATTGGTTATCAGGCGAATGGCACTTTGGGCCGGAGGATTTTGAAAGGCGAATCTCCGGTTTCTGTCGACGGGAAAATAGTTCCGGTGAATTGCCGAGTCAAGGCGATCGGCGCTTTATCCGCTCACGGCGACCAGAAAAAACTTCTCGGCTGGCTAGCTAGCGGTAAAACTTTGCCGAAAAAAGTTTATTTGAATCACGGCGAACAGGAAGGGTCGCAAGCGCTTCAGAAATTGATTAGCGATATCGGAATAAAAGCAGAGATTGTTGGTCCGAATTTAACAGTGGAAATTTAGAAATATTATAAAATTTGGCTTAATAGTAAATCTGTGATGCTAAAAACTTCAATTTATGGCATACTGTAGATTAAAAGTTAACTTAATTTACAATTAATTTTAAATCTATAGTATGTCATTTAAAAAAAGTGTCCAAAATGCGGCAACGGTTATGTAAAAAAGAATGGAAAATTTCGACTGGTACAGCGATATAAATGCACAAAATGCGGATTGCAATTTCAAAGCAAGCGAAGAAAAATCCGATTACAAAATAAACTTTGGAAAGAATATATTTGTAAAAAACAAACTCTAAAAGATTTATCAGAAAAATATCACAGAAGCAAGAAATGGATAAACCAGCAATTAAATTCAGTTAAAATTTCTCCTAATAATTTACCAAATCCTCAACCGGTTGTAATCATTGCCGATGTTACTTTTTTTGAAAGAAGCTATGGAGTTGTGGCAATTAGAGAACCGAATTTAAAGAAAAATATTTATTGGAAAGAAGTATCAACTGAAACTCCGGATATTTATTGGAAAGCAAGAACTCAGATTGAACAGCAAGGATTTACTCTAAAAGGAGTGGTAATTGACGGTAAAAGAGGGGTTAAAGAGGTATTTCTGGATCTTCCTGTGCAGATGTGCCAATTTCATCAGGTGGCTATTATCAATCGGTATTTAACCAGAAAACCAAAACTGGATGCAGGTAAAGAGTTAAGAAGCATTGCTTTATCATTGACTACTTCAAATGAAAAAGAATTTACTGAATTACTGAATAAGTGGCATGAAAAATGGAAAGATTTTTTGCAAGAAAAATCATTCAATCCTGAAACTCAAAGACTATATTTCACTCACAAAAGATTAAGATCAGCCTATCGAAGTTTAAAAACAAACTTGCCTTATCTTTTTACTTACCAGAAATATCCTAAATTAAAAATCCCCAATACTACCAATTCTTTAGACGGAACATTTTCCTATTTCAAAACCTTGTTGAGAATTCATCGAGGAATGAGTAGAGCTAAAAGATACAAGATGATATGTGAAATACTTAAGAAATAGCCTCACAAATTTACTATTAAACCTAAAGTTGGCAAAAACCCCGCAAAAACGGGGTTTTTAAAATTCGGTGGAAATTTTATTATATATTAATTCGTTCCAAAACTTTAAATCCATCCAGTACCGCATCGCATAAAAAATCCTCAAGCTGGCTTGTGTCATTTTTGGTTTGCGCTTTATAGAGATAAGCGCTATAAAGCCGTTTATTTTCCTGCCTGATAATAGCCGGCGCCAAATTGGCTTTTAAAAGCATGGCGCACATTAAAATCCGGCCAATTCGACCATTGCCGTCGGAAAAAGGATGAGCTTGTTCAAAACGGCTATGGATTGAGGCCGACAAAGCGATAATGTCATCAGTTTTTTTAGCCGCTTCGTTGATGATAGCAGGAATTAAATCCGGAAGTTTTAAATAATTGGCGGTTGACAAGTTAACGCCAAGAATTCGGACGGCATGATTGCGGTATGCGCCGGCATCAGGATAAATGCCGTTCATTAAAATACCGTGAAGCTTTAAAACAAGATTTTCATTGATAGCGCCTTTTTGCGCCAGATAATCAAAAAGATAATTAAGAGCAGTCTGATGATTTTTTGCTTCCAAATGCTCCGTTATGCTTTTATTCGGCAAAGCGGCATTGTCAAAAAGAATCGCTGCCGTGTCCAGCTCGGTCAGGGTACTGCCTTCAATGCTGTTGCTGTTATAAGTTAGTTTTAACAGGAAGGTGTCCCGAATATCCGGATTTTTCAATATCTCGGCAATTATATTTTTGTGTTCCCGGGATTTTTTAGCCAATATTTGTTTTTTGGCAATTAGTTGTTCGGTAGGAACTATTTTCTGCCCGGTTGCTTCTAAAAATAATTCATCGATTGCCGCCAGCATTTTCGGCCGGGGGGAAGATTTGCCGGTCCACCAGCTGTTAAAAGCAACAAAAGACACGCCAAAACGATCGGCCAATTTGGTTTGAGTCAATCCGGTCGCTTTCTGGATAATTTGCAATTTTTCTCGGATAGTCATATTTTTAAGCTTACACCATAATACTATCAAACTTTATAAAGTTTGTCAATTTTAATAAACTTTATAAAGTTTATTAAAACCCCGCAAAGCAGGGTTTTAAAAGTTGGTGGAAGTTTTATGTACATTGCTTCCGAATTTTATGTCAGTGAAACTGGCGCACTGTTTAAAATTATTGTAATTTTTGTAATCTAAAAGTTGCCTGTACAGCACGAATGCTAAAATAGATTATAATAAAAACAAGAACCGGATGCGGTCCCTCGACATTGTCGTAATTGTAAACCTTAACCACTACAAAAACAATTAAATTGACGATGCCAATCAGCAAAAGGATTATTGCTACAATTTTACTGTTAAATTTATGAAGCAAGAAAGCTAAAACTACATACATAATACCATCAAGCAGTACTGCCAACCGAACTGCCAGAATAAAGTATGCCGCAATATGAATAATCGCCAAAAAATAAAGTCCATGCGAAAACTCTTTTATGACTTTCAATGCATCTTCTTTCGTTTCTATTTTGTCAAAAGATCCGGACCAAAAATCTTTCTTTTTTGGTGGTACTGGAATTAAATTTTCCATATTTTTTTATTTTAGTTAAAAATTTAATAATTTTATTTTAATGTGGGCGGTATAGGACTCGAACCTATGACCCCTTCAGTGTAAATGAAGTGCTCCACCAACTGAGCTAACCGCCCTTTACAAGTCGCGATATTTACCGTATCCTATATTAATCTCATTTAAGTATAGTATCCAAAAATTTCATTTTAGTCAATGGAAAAATTGTGCTATACTATATATTATGAAAATTCCCACAGAAGTAAAATCAATAATTAAAAAACTTGAATCCGGCGGATTCGAGGCTTTTGTCGTCGGCGGGTGCGTTAGGGATTTATTGACCGGAAATCCGCCAGCTGGCGGACCGCATGATTGGGATATTACCACCAATGCCAGGCCGGAAGAGATTCAGAAGATTTTTCCCCATAATTTTTGCAATAATAAATTCGGTACTGTGACAGCGGTCACGGGCGCAAAAAAAGAATCGCTAAAAGAAATTGAGATCACTACTTACCGCACCGAAGGCGCTTATCGGGACAAGCGCTGGCCGGAAAAAGTTGAATTCGTCGGGAAGCTGGAAGATGATCTGGCTCGCCGCGATTTTACTATCAATGCGATTGCCATGAATGCTAAAGGGAAAACTATCGATCCTTTTGGCGGAGCGGAAGATATTGAGAAAAAAATAATAAAGGCGGTAGGCGATCCGGACCAAAGATTTAACGAAGATGCTTTGCGCCTCGCGCGGGCGATCCGGTTTGCTTGCCAGCTTAGTTCGGTCGGGGGAAAAATCCGCCAGCTGGCGGATAAAGATTTTAAGGACAAGTTGTCTCCGCTTTCCTGGAAAATCGAGGAAAAAACCTTTAACGCCATAAAAAAACATTCTAAGTCTATGGCGATGATTTCGTTGGAAAGGACCAGAGATGAATTTACGAAGATAATTTTATCCGAATATCCGGCCGAAGGGGTTGAACTTCTGAAAGAAACCGGACTTTTGGGATATATTGTACCGGAGCTGGAAAAAGGCATTGGTGTAAGCCAAAATCGCCACCATATCTATACGATCTATGAGCATGCGATCCTCTCGCTGAAATATTGCCCGAGTGAAAAGCTCGAAGTGCGATTGGCGGCGCTTTTTCATGATATTGCCAAGCCTGAAGCTAAAAGAGGCGCAGGGTTGGATGCTACTTTTTACAACCATGATATTATGGGGGCAAACGCGGTTAAGAGAATTTTGTCCCGACTGAAATTTTCCAATGAAGCTATCGAGAAAACCAGCCATTTGGTCAGGAATCATATGTTTTTCTATAATGTGGACGAAGTGAGCGAAGCCGGCATTCGCCGATTGATAAAAAGAGCGGGAAAAGAAAATTTGAAAGATTTGATTGACCTCCGAATTGCCGATCGCTTGGGCAGCGGCGTGCCCAAAGCCAAGCCTTATAAATTAAGGCATTTGGAATATCTCATTGATAAGGTTTCCCGGGATCCTATTTCCGTAAAAATGCTTAAACTAAACGGCAATGATATAATAAAAATCCTTAAGATCAAGCCAAGCCCGATAATCGGCGCGATATTAAATGTTTTGCTGGCGGAAGTGCTGGAAGATCCGAAACTGAATACGAAAAAATATTTAACCGGAAGAGTTAAGGAACTATCCAAGTTAAGCCCGGATAAGTTAAAAGCTAAAAGCTTGGAAGTCATTGAAGAAAAAAAAGAGGAGGTGGAGCTTGCGGAGAAGAGCCGTTTTGGTGTAAAATGAAGAATTGTTTTAGAATAGAAATAGCGGGGTATAGTATACCGGTAGTACGCGTCCTTCGGGAGGATGTAGACTGGGTTCGATTCCCAGTACCCCGACCAAAATAACTAATAATCGATAACTCATAACCGATAATCAAATTGTTATTAGTTATGAGTTATTGGTTATGTGGTTAATCCGCTTTCAGCGGATTTGGGCCTATAGTCCAGTGGTAAGACGCCGCATTCGCATTGCGGAGACGACAGTTCGATTCTGTCTAGGTCCACTAAAATTGATTTAAAGCCTCGTTCGGAGGCTCATTCCTTACTCTCTCCTTTGCAAGCGAGATTTATCTCTTTCAAGATAGCCGTTCACAAGACGGTCTATTTTTATTTACAAAATCGTTAAAATTAGCTATTATTACAATATTAAAGCAATAAAAACTCGTCTTGCTGATTTATCGATCAATACTATCGTAAAAATTGAAAATGGTGTTAATCAGAACCCAACAATCGAAACGCTGACCAAAATCGCCAAAGCGCTTGAGGTCGGTGTTAATGATTTAATTAAATAAGAGTATGGCGAATATTTCCAATATAATAAAATCTAAAGAAAGAGTGCGAGATTTGGCTGAGGTGTTTACCGCAGACAAAGAAGTGAATGCCATGCTAGATCTTGTGAAATATCTTTCGGAAAATATCGAAAATACCTTGCTGGAACCGTCTTGCGGTAATGGTAATTTTTTAGTAGCTATTTTAAAAAGAAAGCTGGATACAGTTAAAGCGAAATATAAAAATCAAATTGATGTCGAGTTTTATGTTGTTAAAGCGGTAGCTTCTATTTATGGCGTTGATATATCGGAAGAAAATGTTTTAGAGGCGAGAGAGCGAATGCTTAATGAAATAAAGAATTTTTATTCATATAAGTTTAACACTAAAAAGCCGAATGAGGGGTTTTATAATTCAATAAACTGGATATTGGAAAGAAATGTTATTGTTGGGGATATGCTGAACAAAATTCAAGATATTATTTTGGTCGAATATAATGCGGTTGGCAAAAGACCAAATTTAAAAAGACAAGAATTTAGATTAACAGATCAATTAAAAAATAAAAACGAATTTAATACCTTGTTTAATACCCAAAAACCTCTTAAGAACTATAAAATCTGTAATTATTTAAAACTATGCTCGTAAATAATATTTTTAAAAAAAGAATGCCCGATATTTTAGATTGCATTGCTAATCTTAGCAGCGATGAAGTTTTTACACCGCCGCAACTTGCAAATAATATTCTTAATCTCTTGCCTGACAAAGTTTGGCAAAATCCTGATTTAAAATTCTTGGATCCTGCCTGTAAGACTGGTATATTTTTGCGTGAATGCGCCAAAAGATTGATGGCTGGGTTGGAAAAAGCCATACCGGATGAAAACAAAAGACGGGAGCATATTTTTAAAAACATGCTTTATGGTTTGGCAATCACCGATATTACCAGCTTAATGTCTCGGAGATCTTTGTATTATTCAAAGTCGGCTAACAGCAAGCACTCTGTCGTCAAATTTGAAAATGAACAAGGCAATATCATTTATGAAAATATTAAACACACTTTTGAAAATAAAAAATGTATTTATTGCGGCGCCGCCGAAAGCATACAAAGCAGAGGCGAAAGTTTGGAAGGTCACGCTTATCAATTTATTCATTTAAATAATTTATTTAATAATATGAAATTTGATGTCATTGTTGGAAATCCTCCATATCAATTAGATACTGGTGGTGTAGGCGCACAAGCAACGCCTATTTATCAAAAATTTATAGAAACAGCGATGGAGCTTAATCCTCGTTATCTTTCAATGATTGTTCCGTCAAGATGGTTTGCTGGCGGTATGGGATTAAATGATTTTCGGGCCAGAATGTTGTCTGACAAAAGACTTAAAGTTTTAGTGGATCACCCTAACGCTGAAGATTGTTTTCCCGGAGTAGAAATTAAGGGTGGAGTGTGCTATTTTTTGTGGGATAGTAAGCACAATGGCGAGTGCGAAGTGGTTTCAATGTTGGGTGGCGAGGAAGTAAGCCGCGCCAAGAGGAGTTTGGGTGAACATGATGTTTTTATTCGTTTTAATGAGTCAATTGAGGATTTAATAAAATAAATATGAGCGAAGAAATTTTAAAACTAAAAAAGGAAATAGAAAGATTAAAAAAATCTGTAAAAAAACAGCGCTATGGTTTAGTTTGGATGGATGTTCCTGAAGCGTTTGAAGACGATGTTGAAAATAAATTACCAATTCTTAAAGAGGTGCCGGAGCTTGCTATAAAAAACAATGATGGCAAGCCAACTCATATTTTAATTGAAGGCGACAATTATCACGCTTTAACCTGTCTAAATTACACTCACAAAGGGAAAATTGATGTTATTTATATTGATCCGCCATACAATACTGGTTCTGATGGTTTTCGCTATAAAGACAAAAGAATTTTAGATAAATTTCCTGATGGAACGGAGGTCCCGAAAGATCATCCATTCCGTCACAGTTATTGGCTTTCTTTTATGCGGAAGCGTCTTGAATTAGCTAAAGATTTATTAAGCGAAGAAGGAATAATTTTTGTTTCAATTGATGATAATGAATTGGCTCAACTAAAACTATTGATGGATGATATTTTTAGCAACACTTCTGGCAAGGGGTTCATGGGTACCTTGATTTGGCAAAGAGCAAAGGGCGGTGGCAATTCAAAGAAGGTTGTAAGGGGTCACGATTATGTACTTTGTTATTCAAATAGTGACGATCTCACTTTAACCCAAAAAGGCGATAAGGCAATCGAGCATATTCGGAAGTTTCAATCTGGAAAAGTTAAAGACAGGTATTTAATGAAAGAAGGGAAACTTTATTTTATTAATGACGATGTGATTCGTCGCGTTTTTGGAAAATATAAAAAAGGAACAGAAAGAAGATGCGAGTATGAAAATCTTTTGAAGTACAAAGGTAAAAAGATAAAAGACGAAGTTGATAAAAAATTGGCTGATGGTGAGTATATTTTAAAAAAAGCAAAGAACGGAATGCATTATATTTGCAGATCAGAAGAAGTGGGAAGTATGCGACAAGTCATGTACACGATAATCCAAGGGTATTTGTCGGAAGTTGGCAAAAATGATCTTGGAAAGTTTGATCTCGAAGATAAATTTGAATATCCAAAGCCGGTTGGACTTATAAAGACTCTCTTGGATACGGTTTTAAATAAAAAAATAATAATATTAGATTTTTTTGCTGGCTCGGGGACTACTGGTCAGGCTTTATTAGAGCTTAATACCGAAGATGAGGGAGAGAGGCAATTCATTTTAATAACTAACAATGAAAATAATATTTTAAAAGGTGTTTGCTATCCAAGAATTAAAAGGGTAATAAGCGGATATACAAATAAACAGAAAGAAAAATATAACGCTCTTGGCAATTCGCTCAAGTATTATAAAGCCGCCTTCATTGGTAAAAACAATATCCTAAACGCAACCGATCAAGATAAAATTGAACTTGCACACAATGCCGGTGAATTATTAGCGATTGCTGAAAACACTTTAGAGCTAACAAAACAGAATAAATTTTATCAATTATTTAAGGATGGAAATAAAGAAAAATATACTGCTGTATATTTCCGCGAAGAATTAGATAAGTTTGATGAATTTGCAGAAATGATTAAGAAATTAAAAAAGCAAACGGCGGTTTATATTTTTAGCTGGGGAGATGAGGCAGAAATTGAAGAATTTGACGATATAGAACAAATAAAAATTAAAACAATTCCTCTGCCGATTTTAGAAATATATAAGCAAATTTATAATATTAGTACTAACTAATTATGTTCAATCCTTTACCATTTCAAAGAGATACCATAGACAAATTGCTTTTTACTCTTACGGAGCTATGGAAAAAAGACGGCAAGCAATTGCCTTTAGTTTTCAAATCGCCAACAGGAAGCGGTAAAACTTTTATGATGGCGCATTTTGTCCGTGGTCTTAATAAATTACCTAACTGGGATATGGATAAGGCATTTGTTTGGATTACTTTTAGCGATGATCTTGCAATGCAAAGCAAGAAAAAATTTGAAGAATATTTTGAAAATACGCTTGAAAATAATTTGCTAACCGTAAATAACATTAACAGAGGCAAAATGTTTAAAAATGATATTTTGTTTCTGAATTGGCAAAAAGTTTCTGCAAAATCAGCCGAGAGTAGGATTTTGCGAAGACCAGATGATGAGAACATGCGGAAAGAAAGCGGTAAATATTTTGAGGACTTTATTGATGGGACCAAAAAGAATGGCAGGGCAATAATTTTAATTATTGACGAGGCACATACCCATGTAAAAACTGAGTTGGCTCAACAAATTGTGGATTATATTGATCCAAAAATCGTTGTCCACATTTCAGCAACGCCCAATGATGAAATCGAATTAATCGCGAGAAGAGATGGCGGATTTGTTGATGTTGATAGAAAGCGAGTCGTTGCAGAAGGATTGATAAAAGAAAAAATTGTTACCCAAACAAAAGAAGATTTGCCTAAATTTCAAGGTAAAGATTTGGACGAAGCGCTTTTAGATATTGGTTTAGCAAAAAGAGAGGAGTTGAAAGAGGAATTTGAAAAACTTGGCAAAAAAGTTAATCCCTTACTACTTATTCAACTGCCGAATGACGACAAAGAACGCGTGCAGGTAGGCGAGAAAACAAAAGAACAAATAACAAGCGACTATTTAAAAAAGAAGGGGATAAAAGAAAATAAGATAGGGCGATGGTTTGATAAATTTCCTAAACCGGATGGAATCGAGGATAACGAAGACGATTATGATATTTTACTCTTTAAACTTGCCGCTGGCACAGGTTGGGATTGCCCGCGCGCTCATGTGTTAGTGATGTTTAGAAATGTTAGAGTTGAACAGCGTTATATCCAAACAGTTGGCAGAATTTTGAGAATGCCAGAGCCAAATCTGAAAGAAGATTATAAAAGTAGCCCAAATTTAAGAATTGGTTACCTATACACAAACTACAACAGAAAAGACATAACCGACAATTGGATTGATAAAACACAAAATAAACCGGCAGTTTATATTTCAAAAAGAAAAAAGGGAATAAAGAATATCCAACTTCAATCTGCTTATGTTTCGCGCGTTGATTATGGAGATTTAAGTAATTCCGCAAAATTTCAAGCAAGTTTTATCAAATCAATGAATAGTTATTTTGTAATTGATAAAGATGATATCTTTGGAAAAGCGGAAAAAAAACTATCCAAAAAAGGATTTGATTTAGATTCTTCAATTACTAACCAGATAATTGTTGACGCACAATTTGAAGATTACGACAGAATCAATTTTGAATTCCAGAAAAAAGGACATGATGTATCTTTGGAAATGTCCCAAAATGATGTTGAAAAAACTTTTAATTATTTATGTTTCCAACTACTGAAAGAACAAACGGAAGATAAGGCAAAAATAACGAACATTGCTCGATCTTGGAGTCCGTTGAAAAAGGCGGTTAGAGTTTGGTTCAAAAGCGTTTTAGGTGAAAATTGTGATTACTATTATCGTGTTTTTATAAAGGATATACAAAAAGGTGCAACTAGCGTTTTTCGTCCAGCCCTTACACATTCCCTAAAAAATTATAGACCAATTTTAGAAAAGATATTGGCTGAAAGAGCGAAAAAGGGCGAGGAAAAGGAAGCTCCAATTTTTACTATTCAAGAAAGTTATAGTTATACAGAAGATTATGAAAATTCGTCTGTGACGCTTAATGTTTTAGAAAATTTTTACATAAGAAAAGAATATGACGGAAAACCAAATGAAACTGAATTTATCAGTTATATTGATGGCAAGAAAAATAAAATTGACTGGTGGTTTAAACAAGAAATCGGCCAAGAATATTTTGCGATAAAATACTTCAATACTGCCGATCAAAAATTTTCTCTTTTCTATCCCGATTGGATTATAAAATTCAAAGACGGCAAGGTTGGCATTTTTGATACAAAGAGCGGAAGAACTGCTACCGACACCGAGGGTCGGGCACCGGCTTTAGCAGAAAAATTAAAAGAGCTTGGTAAAAATTTTGTAGGCGGGATAGTTTTAAAAGAGGGTGGAATTTGGCATTATAACGATTCAAAAGATTATAAATACATTCCGGGTAAGTTAGATAAGAATTGGAAGAAGTTTGAGGATTTAAACTAAATTATGGCGAAATACAATATCTACAAAATTGATAAAACAAAAGAAGCGGCTTTATTGGAAAAATTAGAAGCCGTCGGTCTTTCGCGTTCCGGTCAAAAAATAATAAATGATTTTACTCTTTCGCTTTATCTCTCAAAAAAGCCAGAAGATATTGATATTTGGTGGACGGATTTATATGCCGAATATCTTGGCACCGATGAAAAGCTAACAAATAAAGCATATTTTGCGATTTTTCTTATTTCAAATACCTCTTTGCTTTATGCAATCAGTATGGGTAAGTCGCATTTCTATCTAAAAGATTTTTGTGATACTGATTTTGGAATAAATCTTGCGGAGAGAATTGCAGATAACAACAACCTAAAACTTAAAAATTCAAAATTGTTTGGCGGGAAGAAAAGCAAGACAATTATTTCGTATCAAGAAAATAGTGAATTTGAATATGATAGTGGCGAGTCAATTCACTATGTAAAAGCAAAAACAATAGATGATGAAAAATGGGGCGAGGTTGGCAGTTTTGGAAATTCTGCTCAATTACACCTTGAAATTATCCCTGACGACTTGCCGGAGTTGATAAAATCTGTCGAAGAAGAATTACAGAAAGAAGCAAAAATTGTTTTGCCACGCGCTACCACCATAAACGATGAAACAAAAATTGCGGAATTAGATCAAAAGTTAGCACAGGAGATTTTAAATAGCACAAATGCTGGGCTTCAACCATCAGAGGCAACAGTTTCTGGTGTTGATTTTGTATTTCTTGATAAAAATCAATATCGCTTTATTTTCAATCGTCAGCGTCAAGACATTGACGGAGAGCTTAATCTTGCTACTCTCCGAAATTTTGTTAATCAGCAAAATATAAATTTGACGACAAGTATCAATGACATCAAAGTTAAAGTTTCAGATGAGCATAACAAAGGATATACAAAACCATTAAAATATTTTCTTGATTATGTTGATGATGATAGACATTTTTTGCTTGACGGCAAATGGCACATTTTCAATCAAAATTATATTGAATTTTTAAAAAAACAAATTGATGAGCGAATTAAAGTCGAAATTTCTGACATCAATTTTTCCAATTCAGCATTTACACAATGGCGTAATGCCTTATCTGATAAAGAAAGAACATCGCATGGCTACGCCGAGTATTATTTTAATTCTTTGCGAGAAAATGAAGGCTACAAAAATTTAGATCGAGATATTGCAACACTTCAACAGCAATACAAAATAGAAAAAATGGATTTATACAAAGATAATGTTGCATATTTTGTAAAAATTGGCACTCCGCAAAAACTGGGGTATGTAGTAGACCAAGCCCTTGCTACGATAAAAATTTTACAAAGTCAAACATCAACAATCCAAATCAATGATCAAGAAATAAAGCCAAAAGAAATTTGTCTTTGGCTCATTTTTGATAGACAGACAGAAATAAAAAAAATATCGGAAATCAAATCACTGATATTTTTAATAAAGATTGCCGAATGGCAACGGCAATGTGCTAATGCTGGATATATTCCGATAATTCGTGTAGGATACAGAAAAGATTGAAAATTTGAGGCGGCGCGCCAATGAAATTGGCACGGCCTCCAATTCCGCCGAAAAAAAGGGCAGTCCGAGCGAGGGCGTGGCGGAAGGAGGGGGTTGGGGGGAGGAATTCCGCCACGCCCGAGCCGAAGTGAAGCGTTCCCGCCGTCTTGGTATCAAGACATCAAAGCAAAACAATTTTCAATTCCTTTTAAGAAAAATTTGGCGGGCGGGCGTTAAAAAATTGAAAGAAAATTGTTTTGCTTTGCTTGCCGAAGTTCGGCGGGCGGAAACGCGGAGCGGAGCTAATCAAGCATTTTTTGTTCAAAAAAGGTTCGAGCTTCGTTCAGCAATTGCGACCAAAATAACTAATAATCGATAACTTATAACCGATAACCAAATTGTTATTAGTTATGGTTATTGGTTATGTGGTTAATCCGCTTTCAGCGGATTTGGGCCTATAGTCCAGTGGTAAGACGCCGCATTCGCATTGCGGAGACGACAGTTCGATTCTGTCTAGGTCCACTAAATATGAATTAAAAGGAGCTTTAAGCTCCTTTTAATTTTGCTTTTTTGTTGAGTTTTACCTTCCTTGTGTATGCCTATTTCTTCTTGACAAAAATCTATAATATGCTATACTTGATAGTTGCATAACAGGCTTTTAAAAGCTGTTTTTTTATTGGTTCAATTAAGCTTAAACACAGGAAGGCCAATAATGTTTCTAATAAAGGATTAAGCAACACTAGTCCGCAATAATTTAAAATGAGTATATACCATAAAATCGTAGAATTGTCAATAGCCACTGTTTCATTGGCAGGCTTAGCGCTCGGTTTGTTTTTTCCTCAAGTAGCGCTTGCAAGCAATATTGGCAAGAATAATGTTTTTAATTTCAGTTTTTCTGAAAAAGCAGAGGTTTTACCGCTTGTTTTAGGGAAAAATAATCTTTCTTTTGTTAATATTGCCGATTTGGACAGCAAAAATAAAGAAAATTATAAGACAGTCGCGGTTCCTGTTAAACCAGCAATAGAAAAAAGCAACAAGGTCAATAAAGTTATTGTTTTGACTTTAACTAAAAAGGTTGCAGAAGAAGAATTTACCGCTATTTCAGAAGAAGGAAAGAATAATCTAGCCAAAAAGATTTGTGAAGCTGCCGGGATATATGCCTTGCCTTGCTGGCAGGATCTAAAAGCGATGCGCGAGAAAGAAAGTTTTGACGGTAAAGCAATGACCGGGGACGGCGGCAAAAGCAGAGGCTGGTACCACATTCAGACCAAATTGCATAAAGTTTCCGATGCCTGCGCTATGGATTTCGAATGTTCAACCGAGTGGACAGTAAAAAATCTTATAACCAATGGTTATAAGATAGATAGGCTTTATGCCATTTCCAGACACAATGGTGGCGGTAAGATGGCTCAGATCTATGCAAGAAACGTGGTTTATAATTCGGCAAAATTTGAGCGATAAAGCGTTAGAGGCGCTTGGAATTTCAGAGGCTTTGTAAAAAGCCTCTGATTTTTTGTTTTAATTTGATTGAAAAATCAGCGGTTTTATTCAAAATGACGATTAACTCAAACTGGATCAGATAGCCGATACCTATCGCTACAAGTACTAAGCTTGTTAGGCGGGTGATCAAAGTAAAGGCCAGAGCGGTAGCTTGTCCGCCCAGGCTAAAAAATCCGAAAGCAAAGATTTGAGAAAGTTCGAACCCTCCCAGCGATCCGGGCAATGGGACCAGATAGGAAATATTCATTAAAGAAAAAAGTCCAAGCAGGGCTTTTAATTCGACGATCAAGCCTAAAAAGTAAAGTGTCAGCCAGGAGGCGGCAAGCGTAATCATTATTTCCAAAGCAGATAAGAAGATCGCGGTAAAAACCGTTTTTTTGTGGAGCTGGAAAAAGTTTTTTATTTCATTTTCACGGCGGATAATTTTATTTTTCAAACTGTCGATAAAGGAAATTTTATGCAAACGCAGGAGATCGATAAGGTAGGTAAAAAAGCCTTTTTCGGCTGCAGTGCCGGATGGTTTTACCATTTTGGTAAAGAAAAGGTAAAAAACGCCCAGGAGAATGATCAAGGTTCCGATAGTGATGGCGAATATTTTCCGGGAAACATCCGAATAGGAAAGAAAAGCCAAAATACCGACAATAATGAACAGAAGCATAGTGCTTAGAAAAATGGACCCCTCGATTATGACTGAAGACATGGTTGATCCCAAGCTTAATCCTGTTTTTCCCGAAAGAACCATTGCTTTGAACGGTTCGCCCAGCAATAAGCCGGAAGGGGTAAGGTAATTGATGGCGTTGCCGATCATTCTGGCGGTAAAAACTTTTCCGAAAGGCGTGGTGTTACCCGTAGCATCAAGGATAAGTTTCCAGCGCGTAGTGGAAATAAGAGCCGAAATCATACCTAGCGCCACCAGGACAAAAAAATGCCAGAGTTGAAAGGTTAAAACGGTTTTAATGATATTTTCAACCCCGACCTTTTCTATAATGGTAATAAAAAGAAATCCTCCGACGATCAGAGTAACGGTAAAAAACAATGATTTATTGAATTGGCTGGAAATTTTCATGCTTATTGTTTTATTAATAAGGGACTGTGCAAACGGTTAGTTTCCGCTGAGTCTTTTAAGGGATTTTCTTTTTTTGCAGAAATCATATAGCACGATGAGGAAAACAGACGATAGACCAATTATAGTCAATATTGTTCCAATTATCAATGGCCTGGGTTCATATTTTATGATTATTTCGTGTTTTCCGCCAGGAACAAAGACAGCCTGGAAAAGATAATCCGCTTGATATATTTTTACCGGTAGATCGTCTATTTTTGCGGTCCACCCCGGATAGTTTGCCTGACTTAAGAACAAAAAAGCGCTTTTGTCGTTTTTTACCGCCAAGCGCCAAAAACCCGGGTGAAACTCAACGACCGATATTTCATTGGTTTTTTCCGGCAGGTCATTTTTGGGATAATTCTCGCCATTGGTTTTTTTCTCGGGGGTTTCTTCCAGTACGATGATTTTTTCCAGGTCAACCTCTTGTGTCTTTTGTAAAGATTCCGTTTCGTTTTCAGCGAGTATATAATCATCGATAAAAAATGCAAGTTTGGAATAATTTTTATTTACGCAGAGCGTTCCGATTTTTTCGAGATCGGTCGCCCGACTGGCTATGAATTCGCAGGGTAAATATTTTATGCCCGCGAGGTCGATCAACCTCGCGTTTTTTACCATGGCGTCCGTGTAGTTCGCGTGGCGCCTGAGCGAAAGGGGGTTGTATCCGTCAAAGGCAAAAATATGGCGCATCTGGGTTGAGTTGGAATCGAGTCCGGATACTTTGAAAATTCTGAATTTATTAATTTCATCGAGGCGGCTGTATTCATCCGCTATTTTCAGGGCGATGGGCGGGACGGCGAAAACCTCGCTGGTCTTTTGGCGGCTATAAAGCAAAGTATTAAGTTCGGCAGCGGGTAAAATTTCCTGCGCAATTATCAGGAAGGATATTATTCCCAAAAAAGCGGGCGCGCGCTTAAAGAATATTTTACCGAAAACATATAAAAAATTATGCGTTGATCGTGTTTTTTCCGCTGCCGGAGGATTTTCGAGTTTTGAAAAAAAATTATTGATTATCGCAAAAAAAGATGACGCAAGCCCGATAACGGAAAGATTAAAAAGCAGCATCATATTGGCTGGTGCGCGTATTTTGTCAAAAAACGGCGCAAAGCGGTAAAAATATTTTTGTAAAAATCCAAATTCGCCAAAACTATAGAATAGGCTAAGAATTAAAAGCGTAAGCCAGAAAAGCGTCATTTTGCGCGTGCTGCGATAAAAAATTCCAATGATCGCTCCCAGAGCGGCCAGCATAATTATAGCGCTGCCAAGATAGAGATAATTTTGCGTTCTGTCCCACGGTCCCGTATAAGGCGCGCCATAGGATACATTGTTATAATTCGGCTCGATAAGGCTTTTCAGGCTCTTGGGGTTTAAACTTTCGGTTTGAGACATTTCCAGGGTAATTTTGGCGCGGTTTGATTGCTGCGTCAGTTCATAGGTGGGTAAAAGCTGTATGGCTGAAATAAGAAAAGCGATAATATAAATTATCGAAACAATCTGGACTTTGTGTAAAACCGAATAAAGGATTTTTTTATTGTCTGTTTTATCATCACTGCCGGCAATTGTCCATGCGACGTCGAAGATAAAATAAAAAGCGATAGCGTAGGCGATATAGAGGGACATTTGAAAATGTCCGGCGAGAATCGCAAAACTCAAAAATAATCCGCCAAGCGCGGCATAGGAAGTTTTCGCTTTTTTTAAGGCGATTATTAAAAATAAAAAGATCAAAGGAAGCCATGAAGCGGTGTTCTGCATGCCGACATGCGAAGCGTGCGCCGCCATAAATCCGCCGAAAGAATAAACTATTCCTGCGGCGAGGCTGAACCAAAAATTTTTGCTTAAATATCTGGCCAGGAGAAAGGCAAAAAAGCCGGCGAAAAAATAATGCAGAATTATTTGGTGCATAATCAGCTCCGGGGTAAAAATAGAGAATATGCCTATAAGGAGATTTATGGGATAAAAAAAGGCGACTTGAAGGTCGGCAATTTGCGGGAAACCGGCGAAGATATAAGGCGTCCACAGAGGGAGAAATCCTTTGTTCCATGTTTCCGAAGAAAAAAATAAATTAAAAAAATGGACATTAACCGCGTCCCACTGGATAGAACCGAATTTATTGATCACCGGTTCCCAAAAAACGGATAAAACGGTAAAAATATAAAAAATAATAGCAGTAAGCAATTGTAGCATAATAATATCAAATTATTTGGCTATCTTTTTAGAACATGTCGGCAGGTTTATTTTTTAATTGGTTTTGAAAAAAGTTTTTCGGTTTTTTCCCGGTAGAAAATATTATAAGCGCAAAAGGGAATTATTTTCATATTCGGCGTAACATAATGAATGCCGCATCGCTTGACGCGTTCAACGTCAAAATTATAAGGATCCATAAAATGCATAATGCCGATAAAGAGCGTGTTTCGGTGGAATTTTTTCAAAGCGGGAGACGACCCCGACCGGATGATTTCGATTATTTCGTTTAAAATCTTCAATCCTTCGGAATACATTCCCGGTCTGATCATTTCAGGAAGATGATTGGTGATTTTTGCGACTGCTGCCGCTTTGTCAAATTTATCATTATTGGTCATTCGGTTTATAAACCCTTGATTGCTGAGGCTTTGGGCTGTTTTCTTGATCAAGTTTAAAAATTTTTCAACATTGATAAATCTGGTAATAGGCAAGAGTTTATTGTTGCGTATGTAAACATAAGTGGCTGCTCCGCAGTGCGGGTGAACGGTGAACTTTACCTGGGGAGATTTTTTCCATATTTCAGTAAAAGAAGAAATTGGGACGACGAAAGGGATAGGATAAAAGTCTTCTTTCTGTATTTGTTCTTTTGTTTGTTTTTCAATTAAGTCCAGAACATCGGGAACGGTAACCCTTTGTTTTTTTAGCTTTTTGCTGTCGATTCGGCCCGAAAATGAAACCGGCTGGAAATTTACAGTTGTCACTATGTCAGAATTTTTTTTAGCAAAATCAATAATGTCGCCGATCTGGTCATCGTTGACGCCTTTAACGATAGTAGGCACCAGGACAACACTGTCGAGGCCGGATAAGCGGAAGTTTTCCAAAGCTTTTAACTTGGTCGGCAAGGCATTATATCCTCTTATTTTTCGATAAGTTTCCGGTTTTAGGCCGTCGAATTGGAAATAGATCGTATTTATTCCGGCCTTGGCCATTTCTTTGCAAAAATTCAAATCCTGCGACGCCCTTACCCCGTTAGTGGCGACTTGGATCTGCTCGAACCCCATTTTTTTGGCAAGCTTAAGAACTTTTATAAAATCGGGGTAGAGAGTCGGTTCTCCTCCTGAGAACTGAACAGCATCGCAGGGAACGGGTTTTTCGTTTCGCAGCGTTTCCATCATTTTTTTAACTTGCTGAAAACTCGGTTCATATAAATATCCGGCAACGGCGGAATTAGCAAAACAGATCGGGCATTTTTGGTTGCAACGATTAGTCAGATCTATGTTTGCCAGAAGCGTGCCGGTCTTATGGTCGGCGCAGAGACCGCAGCTGTTTGGGCAATCTTTTTTTTTCTTAGTATTGGGATTGGATACGCCTTCCCCGTCGCAAGCGAATTTTTTATATTTCTTATAAAGCGCGGAATCGGACCAATAAATGTCTTCGAAGTCGCCGTGAGCGGGACAATGTTTTTTAAAAAGTATTTTTCCCGCCTTTTCAACGATGTCAGCCGGTATGTTTTTTAGGCATTCCGGGCAAATTGAAGCGGTTGTGTCGACTGGATTGTTTTTAGCCATGATTATTTTTGTGCCGCGGGAGGGAATCGAACCCTCATGACCTTGCGATCGATGGATTTTAAGTCCATTGCGTCTGCCAGTTCCGCCACCGCGGCAAATTTACATATGATTTTGTGTTTGGAGGCCACGGGCAGAATCGAACTGCCGATAAGAGTTTTGCAGACTCCTGCCTTACCACTTGGCTACGTGGCCTTGATTACAATATTCTATATTCTAAGCTTATTTGATAAAAAATTCAAGATGCGCCTTGCGCCGTATCCGTAAAAAATAAATTATTGTTTCAGCAATTCTTCCCGAATTTTTTCTTTTATTTCCTTTTCTTTTTCCCCGATTTTTCCTTCTACTTCAAATCCGGCAGCTAATTTATGGCCGCCTCCGCCGAAAGCCTGGGCGATCTTTGCCACATCCACGCCTTTGTAAAGCTCCGAGCGCATGCTTCCTTTTATTTTTCCCAACCTGGTTTCTGTCAGCAGAAGCGAGAATCTGCTTTCCGGTATTTCCGCCAGCAAGTTTATCAATCCGCTTAGCTCGTTTTCATCGGAATCGTATTTTTTCAGATCATCTTGCGAGACAAAAGAAAAAGCCATCTTGGTTTGAGGGTCCACGGCTGCCCGGCTCAGAACTTCTCCCCATATTTTTAAGGAGCCGCCGAACTTTCTTTTTTTGAATAATTGCTCCGCTATTTTTTTTAGATTAGTGCCTTTTTTAATCAGAAGGGATACGATCTGGAGAGCTTTTGGCGAGGTGTTCGAATGCCGGAAAGTGCCGGTGTCTGCCAATAATCCGCCCAGAAGACAGGTAGAAGTTTCCAGTCCCATCGGCCAGTCCAATTGTGTTGCCAGATCAAAAATAACTTCGGCCGACGAAGATGCGCCGGGGTTGATGAGCTTGACCATATCAGGCTTTTTTTGGACGTTGGTCAGGTGATGGTCTATGGCAATAGCCTCCTTGCCGGAGAAAAATTTTTCTTCAAATCCGGTGCGATCAGGCCCGGCGCAGTCAACATAAATTGTCAAAGCGTTGTCCAAAAGTTCCGGTTTTTTTGTGATTTCTATTTTTTCAAAGTTTGGGAAAAAAGAAAAACGTTCGTCCGCCGAGTCAAAAATAAACATTCTTGCGTTTTTGCCTTTCGCGGCCAGGATCTGATACAGGGCAAGGATCGAGCCGACAGCATCGCCGTCCGGATTTTTATGGGTGAAAATATTAAAATTCTGAAAATCGGATATTTTTTGTTTTATTTTTTCTAACAGTAAGCTGTCTTTTTCGGCCAGGACAGGTTTTGATAAAAAATCCATATTAACTGATTGGTTTATTATGTCGCTGGAATCGCTATTCTTTTATTTCTTCCGGTTTTTCTTCTTCTTTGATCTTTTGGAAAAGCTCGCTTATTCTGTCCGGCTCCGTGGCGGCGGGAGAAAATCTCAGTTTCGGCACGGGCCGCATTTCCAGCCGGCGATCAAGGGCTTTTTGTATTTTATAAATTTTTTTTCTGATTATGCCCAGCGCGGTGCCGGTTTTGTTGTCCGGAATTATAGCGACCAATATATCAGCATACTTTAAATCCGGCGAAGTGTCAACACTGCCGACAGTAACGAAAATTCCTTCCGGGAAATCGATCTCAGTCAAAAAAAGCCTAGAAACTTCCTGGGCCAAGAGCTTGTTGATTTTTTCTATTCTTCTGGTCATAAAACTATAGGCATTATAAAAATATTTACGCGTTTTTTAAATAACGGATCAAACGCGTTATTCTAATTTTTGCTTGATGGATTCTTCAGTGTAAGCTTCAATAAGATCATTCATTTCAACGTTGGCGTTTCCCCGGTAATGAATGCCGGCATTGTTGGGCTTGGCGACCTCTTTTGAAATTTCCTTATTGAATTGCAATTCTACCACTTTGCCGGTGCCGGTGGAAATTTTATTATGGAATATTTCTATGCCCGCTCCATTTATTATTTTTCCGTCGAGCACTTTGGCGCCAAAAACGATTTCAAAGTTATCCCCGGCCGCTTTTTTAGTTTTAAAAATGGCTACCACCTGGAGTTTTCCGATCGTTGTTTTAATTATTTTAGGCGGTAAAAGCGAAGCGGCTAAATTTTTAACTTCCTCGATCAGTTTGTAGACGATCGTATCGGTAACTATTTTTACTTTTTTTTGCTTTGCCAGATCGCTTACCGACGCTGGAACGGCAGAATTGAACCCGATTATCACCGAATTGGTAATGCTCGCTTCTTTTACATCGTTTTCATTGATATCGCCAACAGGTTTTTTGGTTATATGCAAGTCTATTTCTTTAAAACTAAGATTGCTTAATATCGAATCAATGGCTTCCATTGTTCCTCGGGAATCGGCTTTTAATAAAATATTAAGAGGTTTGGCGGATTTCTTTTCTCCGTCTGAGGCGGATCCATCTTGGGCGGATTTTTTCTCAGCTTTTCCCGTTTCCGGCGATTGAGCCATTTCCTTTTGTTCTTTAGCAAAAGCCTCTTCTCTTTTTGCGAGTTCTTCTTTTTCGGCTTGCTCCAATTCTGTCAGTTCGCGGCGAGCGCCCAAGACGGCTTTCTTCGCGTCATCGGAATTTTTAAAAGCGGTAAAAAGCTGTCCCGGTTGGGGTATATTTTCCATTCCCATTACCACCACCGGGGTTGAAGGGGGAGCCATTGTGACGCTTTTCCCAAGAAAGTTTTCCATTCTTTTAATTTTCCCAATGCATACGCCAGAAACAACAGTATCTCTTAATTTTAATGTTCCGTTTTTAACCAAAAAAGTCGTTAAAATCCCTTTTCTGGGATCAGCCTTTGTTTCCAAAACTATTCCCGTGGCTTTATCGTCGGGATTTGCGTTTATTTCATTCATTTCCGTCAAAAGCAGAACAGATTCCAAGAGTTCTTTTACTCCCTGGCCGCTTTTGGCCGAAATTTCTACGCTTAGAGTTTGTCCTCCCCAGTCTTCGGTAAGAACCCCCGCTTCGGATAGCTGGCTTTTTGTTCTGGCGATATCGGCTTGGGGCCGGTCAATTTTATTTAAAGCGACAACCATTGGAAGCTTGGCTTCTTCCGCGAACTTTATCGCTTCTTTTGTTTGAGGCTGGACGCCATCGTCCACCGCCACGACAAGGATAGCGATATCCGCTCCTTTTATCCCGTGTTTTCGCATGCCGGAGAAAGCTTCGTGCCCCGGAGTGTCCAGGAAGGTGATGCTCGCTTTTTTCCCGTCCTTTTTTTCTATTTCCGCCTCATAGGCTCCGATCTTTTGCGTGATCCCGCCCACTTCCTTGGCGGCCAGATTTGTTTTTTTGATATAATCCAAAAGAGTGGTTTTTCCATGATCAACATGCCCGATAACCACTACGATAGGCGGGCGCGGAGATAAAACACTTTTGTTTGTTTGTTTGGTTTTGGTTTTTTTTACGGCCATGTTTTCAGGGATGCTTAAATATTTTAGATGGCGCTTTCAGTCGCTTTTTTGATCGCTTCTTCCTCTTCTTTTGATAAGAGGTAAGAAGATTTTAATCTATTGATCGGTTTTGCGTATATGCGGGTTCCTTCTCTTAAGAATAAACTGGAAATTATAATTCCGGAATTTTCTGAATTTAAAAAGGCAATGGCAAAACTCTGGTCTCCGCCGGTGTTGTTAAAAGGATTAAACCGGACAATGCCAATTTTTTTAATAGCCGTAGAGAGTATTTTTTCTTGCTTGTCTTGTTTTTGAGATATTTTTTTTAGTTTTAGCTGTAAAAAGGCGGTATCGCCGATCAGGTTGCCTATCGATTCTTCCAGGTTCTTGGCGTCTTTTCCTTGCAAGAAAAAACCGATCTTTTTTTTAAGCGAGAGGAACGTTATCAGCAATGTTATGTTTAAAAAAAATAAAAACAGGAAAAAGATCAATTGAATAAAGGGGTTTGCCATTAATAAAAAAATAGAGTCCGAAGACATAGCTTCGCTGATTAAGAAATTATCAATTTATCCATTATATACTATATTGTCATAAAAAGAAAGGCCTTCCGTTGCTTTTAAACTGATATTTGAGAGTTTGAGGATAAGCCAAGAAGTATTTATTTAAAAAGTTATACACTTATTGCCCTTGAAAATTAAAAAATATAGTGGTATAATCATATTTGCCAATAAAGAGTAATAGAAATTTGCCCGCTTCACGGTTTAGATAAATATTGAAATGGGAAAGAGGCCGGTATTTTTCTCTTACTGTTTAAAATCGAGTTTAAGATCAATTTAATTTTAAACTAAAAAATCTTCGCACTCTATAAATACGATAAAAATAGTAAGAGGAAATGGATTCGATCAAGAAATGGAGGTCCGTTTCATTTCCATAAAGCACAGTATTTAATCGGCTTATCAAGGCCTCGCGTCTTCGTCGGCTATATTAAATCTGCTTTATGGCAAGTCGTAGAGTGCTGACGTCAACTATAAATAAAAGAACGGGGTATCAACCCTGTTCTTTTATTTAGGTAAAATAAGAAAAAAGCCGTCAAACGATTTTGACGGATAAGTTTTTTAAATTTTATTTCACCATAGCGGACTTTTGGTGTGGTCGATTTCTTTGCCGTTTAATGATGGGATTATTTCGGATAAAGAGGGGATATTTATTTTTTCACGTTTTTTTTTCGATAGGTTTTTTTTGTTAAGTTTTTTAATCAGATTTCTTACCTCCGGATCCGTTGCAAGGCTTAGTGCGAATTCCGGCGCTAGATTTCCGCATAGACTGTTATCTCTGATATGTTCGAGAGCTATTTTAAGTTCTTCCCCCATAATTATTCTCTCTTCCTTATAATCCAGCTGTGTATAAATATTTTTGTACAGCCAATCTCTGGTTTCCTTAAAAATTTTCGCTTCCTCGCTTTCTGTAAAAGAAATCTTCCCTTTTTCCAGACTTTCTTCAACTAAAGCGATAATGCAAGACTCTTCTCTTTTTCTTTGAGCATTTATGCCGTTGCCGAGTTTTAAAATACCTTCTGGCATATCTTTTTCGAGGATCAGCCCCTCTCTCTTGAGGTCGTTTGTATCGGACATGGTGTAAGCGATTTTGTCTGCCCAAACAAGCAGACTTATTTCGCTTATTTCTTTTTCATCCATATGTACATCGGCTCTGTCTCTTGAGTGGTTCATTACCGCTTTATATATTTCATAGTTTAGATTTAATCCGATCCCTTTTCTTTCGATATGATGCAATATGTTCGCGCCGTTCAAAGGGTGCTTGATCCCGGTAATTGTTTCGAAAAGATGGCCGTATGGTCCGTGTCCAAAATCATGAGCTATTGCTATTACTCGGCAAAAATCAATATTTAAACCAAGTTGAGCAGCAGCTCGCACAATTACTGAAATCACATCAAAGGTATGAATCATGCGATTTCTAATATGGGGATTTTCCGGCTGGCAAAAAACCTGGGTTTTAAACGGCATTCTTCTTATCGCTTTGCTTTCCCACAGTTCTGATTCGGCTATAATTGGCCAAGGAATACCTGTTAGATATTTTTCATCGCCATTACGCCCGAATTGTCTTCCTCTGGTTGTTTTTAAAGGATCTAATGGTTCTTTGAAGAAAGTGTTAAGTTTTTTCTGTATCAAGATTATTACCTCCTTTTAATTTTATATAAATTTTAAAGAACAAGTTAAGTAAACTTTACTTTAAAAATTTTATTTTGTCAACCCCGTTAAATAATTCTGCCATAAGCAGAATTCCGGCTCTGCCGGATTTAACAGGGTCAACATCCCGTGTTCGCTTCCGGTGTTGATTTTAATTGTAAGTATGATAAAATGATAGGGTAATTAAAATTTGATTTAAGTAATTTATCAAAAGATCCATATGGCAAAAAATAAAGCGAATATTGACGCAAAGACTTTAGAAGAATTAAAAAAGGCTCTGATTGAAAAAAAGGGCAAAATAACCGCTCAACTGGAGACATTTGCCGGCAAGAGCAAGGACTTAAAAGGGGATTTTGACACTAAATTCGAGCAAGTTGGCGACCGGCCGGAAGAAAACGCCAGCGAAGTGGAGATGTATGAAGATAATTTAGGAGTAGAACATACGCTGGAAAAAGATCTGGCGGCAATCAACGAAGCTTTGAAAAAAATGGATGACGGTACTTATGGAATTTGTACAAATTGCGGCGCGCCCCAGACCATCGATATTAAGCGCCTGAAAGCGTTCCCTGAAGCAAAGACCTGTATTAAATGTTCACCCCGCACCAATTCTAAAGAAAATTTTTGTAAATAAAAAAGAGCAAGCCGTAGGCGATTCCGAGAAATTATCTTACATATAAAATCATACTTTATTGTGGAATTTGGTGTTGGGGCCATGAATGTAAATAAAATTAGAATGGGGCTTGATTATGAAAAATCAGTTTTGTCATTCTGAATTTATTTCAGAATCTATAATATGAGCCATTTGTAGAAAACTAAAGATCCTGAAACAAGTTCAGGATGACATTTTTAATTTACGGTAATTATGAGCATGAAAATTAATATTAGCAGAAAAATATTTTTGCCAATCATTGTTTTATTAGTGATTGGCTTTGTTGTATTGGATCAGGCGGTAAAAAAAATAGCCGTATTTTGGTTATCGGCTTCGCCGTTTTATATTAGCGATTATTTCAGATTGGAAATTTATAAAAATTACGGCATTGCTTTTGGCCTTCCGGTAAATGCCGGGGTTTTTTATATTATTATTATTTTATTTTTTGCGTGGCTCGCGAGCGGCAAGTTATTAAATTTCAGGGAAATGGGGAAGAGAGAGATCCTGGCAGTCAGTTTTATTTTGGGCGGCGCTTTGGGAAATATAATTGATCGGGTCAGTTTCGGATACATCATTGATTTTATAAATTTTAAAGATATCGTGATCTTCAACCTGGCGGATGTGTTTATCGCGATAGGAGTGATAAAATTGCTGGAAAAATTTTTGCCCGATACAGGAAAGGGTAAATTTAAAAAAATATAATTATTTAAATCTATGATCTCAAAAATAAATTCCAGCGCGGTTTGGGGGCTGGACGGGATACAGATCGAAGCGGAAGTGGATATTACTCCGGGACTCGCGGCGATCACAGTCGTCGGGCTTCCGGACACGGCGGTGCAGGAATCGAAAGAGCGGATAAAGTCAGCCATAAAAAATTCCGGATTTAAATTTCCTCATTCGAGGATTACGATAAATCTTGCGCCGGCGGATATAAAAAAAGAAGGGCCTTCTTACGATTTGCCGATCGCGATCGGAGTGATGGCGGCGAGCGGCCAGCTCGGAAAAATAAATTTAGAGGATAGCGTGTTTGTCGGAGAGTTGGCTTTAAATGGCGCGTTGCGCCACGTGGCCGGAGTGCTGCCGATTGCGATTTTTGCCAAAAGCAAAGGATTTAAAAAATTATATATTCCCAAGATCAACGCCTTGGAAGCGAGCTTGATCAGCGGGCTTGAGATTTATCCAATAGAAAATTTTCAACAATTGATAGCGCATTTGATCGGCAAGGCGAAGATCAGCCCTTTTAAAGCTCCAAGATTTTCTTTTAAGCAAAGGATAAACACCGATACCAATATGGCTTTTATAAAAGGCCAGGCGCATGCCAAGCGGGCGCTCGAAATTGCGGCCAGCGGCGCGCACAATGTGATCATGAGCGGTCCGCCGGGATCGGGTAAAACCCTGCTTGCCCGTTCAATGCCTTCGATCATGCCGCCTCTCAACGAAAAGGAGGCGATTGAAGTGATCAAGATCTATAGCATCAGCGGAACTTTGTCCTCAACCGATCCGTTTGCGATCGAGCGGCCTTTCCGCAGCCCTCATCATTCGGCCTCCGCGATCGCGCTGGTCGGTGGCGGACAATTTCCCAGGCCCGGCGAGATCAGTCTGGCGCATCGGGGAATTCTTTTTCTTGATGAATTGCCGGAATTTCCCAGGCAGCTTCTGGAAAGCTTGCGCCAGCCCTTGGAAGACGGCACGGTAACGATCTCCCGGGCGCAAGGATCGCTTTCTTTCCCCGCCAAATTCTCGCTGATCGCCAGCATGAATCCTTGCCCGTGCGGATTTTTTGGCAATCCTCATCACGAATGCCGCTGCAGTTTTTCCCAAATAAATAAGTATCAGAAAAAAATATCCGGACCTTTGCTTGACCGGGTGGATCTCTTCGTCGAAGTTCCGGAAGTAAAAAAAGAAAGCCTGGCCAGCGATGCGCTGGAAGAATCTTCGGAGCGCATCCGCGAGCGGGTGGTGCGCGCGAGGCTGATCCAGGAGAAAAGATTTGCCAATAAAAAAATCAGCACTAACTCCGAAATGACCCCGGAAATACTGAAAAAGTTCTCGCGCCTGGAAGAAGACGCTTTGGCGATATTATCGAGAGCGATGGAGCAATTTCACCTTTCCGCGAGAAGTTATCATCGGGTTATCAAGATCGGCCGGACTATTGCGGATTTGGCCGGAAGCGATAGAATCAAGGTAGAGCATATTGCCGAAGCGCTGCAGTATCGGGTTAGGGCGCAGGAAAGATAAAATTAAAGACCAAAAGCTTTTTAACTGCTAAAGCGTCCGAGGATCGCGTTAACAATTTAATAATATAGCTTATATGCCAATTTTCAATGATTTAAATTTGGATAATTGGAAAGAATCAGAAATTTGGACTGATAGTCTTTGGATTATTAAAGAAAGAGATAATTCAGGAAAACATAGTGGATTTTTTCACGGTAATTTTGTGCCACAAATTCCAAGACAGCTAATTTCAAGATATACAAAAGAAAACGATATTGTTTTTGACCCATTTTTAGGCAGCGGTACGACTGCGTATGAGTGCGAGACGCTAAAACGAAACTGCATTGGGATCGAAATTCAACCTCAGCTAGTAAAACACACACAAGATAAATTAGACAGCAAAAGAAACTTTTTTGAAATTTTAACAGCCGATAGTTCCAATGAAAAAACTTTTTTAAAAATCAATGAAGCGTTAAAGAGGCATAGACGCACAAAAGTTCAGCTGGCCATTTTACATCCACCATACGCAAATATTATAAAATTTAGTTCAGACAAAAACGATTTATCAAACGCTAAAGATCTTCACGAATTTTTAGAAAAATTTTCTTTGGTAGTTAAAAATACAATTTCGGTTTTAGAAAAAAATAGATATTTGGCTATTGTTATGGGAGATAAATATGAAAAAGGAGAGTGGATTCCGTTGGGTTTTTATTGTATGAATGAGGCTTACAAGCTAGGTTTAACGCTTAAAAGTGTTATTATTAAGAATATGGCGGGTAATCGAGCTAAACAAAACAAGGAAGCGATTTGGCGATATCGCGCGCTTACAAGCGACTATTATATTTTTAAACACGAATACATTTTAATTTTTAAGAATTAATTGAATATGAATTTTTTTAAACCAAACACAACATCTCATCACGATTTTGAAATATTGAAAGATTTAAAATGGCATTGCACAAAATGTGAATTAAAATCCGGTCAGGCGAAAACTTGGCAAATGTGGCGACATCAAGGAATACAATTAGACAAGGACGAAAAGGGAAATTTATTTAAAAAAATATTTTGTGAAAAATGCAAAAATAAAACTATCCACAGAAAATTAAAATCATTAAAAATTTCTGATGATACGAAAACGCGCTCTGGTTTGCCGCAAAAACTAGCGAAAAGAATTAAAGAAGTTTTGAAATTTGAGGATGCCTTGTTTTTGAGAAAAATGATGCCAAAAGAGTTGGAGATAGATCATAAATTTCCACAAGTAAGATGGAATAAAAATGAAGATGCAAACAATCGAGATATGTTAGAAGATGAAATTAAGGACAAGTTTATTCTCCTGACAAGAAGTAGCAATCTTTTGAAGTCTAGACATTGTGAGAATTGTTATAAAACTGGGAAAAGAGGCCGTTTCCCAGGAATATACTATTGGTTTGAAGGGGGCGAAGAATGGGATAAAGAAATTGATAAACATGATAAAGAAGGTTGTAGAGGGTGTTTTTGGAATAATCCTTATAAGTGGAGGGATGAATTAAATAAAATCATAGAGAGTATATAGTTAATAAAATACTTGTATAAAGTTAATTTGTATGTTAGAATGATTATGAGGATAGATAGATATAAAATTAAAGAACTTATGGCGAAAAAGAAAATTGACAATTTTTCTGAACTTGCTCGTATGCTTGGTATTTCCAAAAATCAGCTTTCTAATATTTTATCGGATAAATATAATCCAATAAAAAGCAATGTTGTTGAATTGGCTAAGTTTTTCAATGTTGATCCGAGAGATTTATTTCAGGAAAATAAAAAAGGTAATAATATTTTAAAAATTAGAAAGCGATTTGTTTCGTAATTTTATTGTATAATTATTATGAAGCCAGAAAAAAGCGCATTAAATATTGAGATAGAAAAAATTGAAAACAATTTTTTCTCCAAAGAAATAAAAAAGAAAAGGGCAAATGCCTTTCATTATTTATGTATGTCAATATTGTCAAACATAGATTATGAAGATATTAAGGAATCAGATATTGTTGATGGCAATGACGAAAATGGCATTGATGTAATAAATGTTAACGAATTAGACGAAGATAGTATTATTACTATAATTAACTGTAAGTCAGGAAAAGATAATTATTCGGAAAATGATTTAAAAAAATTAAGACGAGGGTTAGAATATGTTTTTGAAGAAAAAGAAAATGTTTATAAGAAGTTAAAAAATTTCAAGCTAGTTAAAAGGATAGCAGACATAAGAGATATTAAAGATTCTATAATATATATAAATATTTTTTATAGCGTATTTAATGGTTCAAAAATTAACGATAAAGTAGAAAGGGAAAGAAAAAGCATTGAAAAGAAATTTTCTAAGCTTATTTCTTTTGAATATCCGAAAGCTAAGTTATCTATAAATATAATAAATGGGGCAAGTTTATATAAGAAAAAATTATCTTTAATGGAATCTTTAAAGCACAAAGAAATTGAAATTGAATATTATGACAAGGAAAGAATTTTAAAGCCGGAAGTGATTAGTAATGGTGTGCTTGGTTATTTGTTGACGGTTAAAGGTAGTGCAATTGCTAAATTGGTACATGAAAATGGTGAAAAACTTTTTGAAAAGAATGTTAGGGGTTGGTTTAAATATAAAAAAAGCAATAATGAAATATACGAAACTTGCAAGAGCGATAAAGCTAATTTATTTTGGTTTTTAAATAATGGAATAACTATTGTTGGTGATTCAGCTACTCCAAATAGCGATAAGGGAGTTATTAAAATAAAAAATTTACAAATTGTTAATGGTCAACAAACCGCTCGTGTATTATACGAAGCTTTCCAAAAGAAAGAATTAAAGGAAGAAGTTAAGGTTTTATGTAGAGTATATACTGGTGGTGGCGAAGGTTTTGTGAATAGCATAGCCAAAGCAACGAATAATCAAATATCTGTTGGTAATAGAGATTTGATGTCAAACGACCCTAAACAATTGGCTATAGCAGAATTTTTTGGCAAGTTCGATATATTTTACGAAAGACAAAGAGAACAAAGAAGACCAGAGAAATTTATTGATATAATTAGTAGCAGACTTCTTGCTCAAATATCGCTATCTTTAATTTGTCGGAAACCATCTGTTGCGATGAGGAACAGAGAAGGCGATATGTTTAATATTAATAAATATTATACAGAAATATTTGAGCAAGATCCTAAAAAACTTTTGCTTGCTTATTTGGTTTATAAATATTGTTTTGGGAGGAGAAAACAAGATGATGAATTGAGTTTTTACGCTTCGCTACATATAGCAACAATGGTTTGGAATAAAAATTCTAAAAAAATGGATAAATTGTTTAGTTCTCTGCAAAATAAATTACCTAAGTTAAATTTAAGCAAAGAATATTCATCTAGTTATAAAGCAATAGATGATCTAATAAAACAAAATAAAAAGGAAGATTTTATTAGTATCGGACATTATATTAGTAGACTCGAGTTTGAATCATTATTAAATGGCAAGCTATGAATTATATCGGCTCAAAATTATCACTGTTGAAGTTCTTGGAAGAATCCATAGAAAAAGTAGTTGATAAAAACTGCGATACTTTTTGCGATTTGTTTGCGGGAACTGGAATCGTGGGAAGTTATTTTAAGAAAAAGGGCTATAAAATAATCGCTAATGATATTCAATATTATAGTTATGTTTTGAATAGGCATTATATTGGTAATCACAAAGAATTAACCTTTTCTAAATTATTAAAAGAAATTCCAAATTTGAGAAATATTAAAACAAAAGATCGGAAAAATCTTGTTTGCGGTTACTTATCGAATCTAAAAGGCGAGAAAGGATTTATTTATAAAAATTATTGTTTGGGCGGCACGAAAAAACAAAAAGTGCCGCGGCAATATTTTTCCGATGAAAATGGCATGAGGTGTGATGCCATACGCCAGAAAATTGAAAAATGGAAAAAAGAAAAATTAATTTCCGACAATGAATATTATTTTTTAATTACAAGCTTACTAGAATCAGTTGATAAAAACGCTAATACGGCTTCTGTTTATGGGGCATTTCTTAAAAAACTAAAGAAAACCGCTCAAAACGGTTTAGTTTTAAAGCCGGCAGAAATGATAATAAACGATCAAGAGCATAAAGTTTTAAATGAAGATATAAATACAGTAATAGAGAAAGTTGAAGGTGATATTTTATATTTAGATCCCCCATACAATCAGCGGCAGTATGCAACGAATTATCATTTACTTGAAACAATTGCTAAATATGATAATCCAAAAATTCACGGAAAAACTGGTTTACGAGAATATCAAAAACAAAAATCTCTTTATTGTTCAAGAGTTCAGGTAAAAAAAGCGTTCAAGGATTTGATTTTAAAGGCAAAGGCAAGATATATTTTTTTGAGTTATAATAATGAAGGATTGCTAACGTTGGCAGACATAAAAGAAATAATGAGCTTGAGAGGTAAGTATAGTTTTTTTACCAAAGATTATAACCGTTTTAAGGCGGACAAGGCGAAAAATAGAAATTATAAAGCAAGTAAAACGGTTGAGTATCTTCATTGCGTAGTTTGTAATTAGAAAAATATTATGGATGTTTTATCGCCAAATAAAAACAAAAACCTGTTTATCAGCGTTGATGGCGTGCAGTATGCGCGGATGCCGGTTAAAACGCACGTAATTTTGGAAAAAGACGATTTAAAAACAATATTATCGCAATATTTGAAGCCTTATCTCAAGGAAGGCGATGTGATATTTATCAGCGAGAAGATCGTGGCGATCACGCAAGGCAGGTCTTATCCGATCAAAGATATCAAGCCGTCGTTCTTGGCGAAAATTTTGGTAAAATTTGTCCATAAAACTCCGAGCGGGATCGGCATCGGCAGCCCCTGGACAATGGAACTGGCTGTTCGAGAGGCGGGAACAATAAAGATATTTTTGGCTGCTTTGGTTGCCGCGATCACGAAACCTTTTGGCATTAAGGGTATGTTTTACAGGATTGCCGGCAAGGAAGTCGCCGCGATAGACGGTCCTTGCGATTATACTTTGCCTCCCTATAACAAATATGCCAAACTTGGGCCGAAAAATCCGGCCGCAGTCGCGGAATTTTTAAAAGGAAAGATTGGCTATGACGTGATGATCATTGACGCCAATGATCTGGGCGTATCGGTGCTGGGAAAATCCAGCAAGAATATTTCCGATGATTGGGCCAGGAAAGTTTTTCGCGACAATCCTCTCGGCCAGACCAATGAACAAACGCCGCTGTGCATCGTAAGAAAAACGAATAAATAGTTTTTCTTTAGTGTTTTAAAATATGAAAAGCAAAGATCGCAAAATATTTTTGACAATATTTTTTACCCTAGCTTCGGGTTTAATTTTGTTTCTTTTATTTTTCAAGCCGGCGATCAAAGACAAATTCATCAGCGGCGATTTTGATAATTTAAAACCGGCGATGAGCATTGAAAAGCCGGAAGTGCATGAAAAAGGGGATATTGAACCGGAAAAACCTTTGGCTGATCCGCCGGAAGCGATAAAAGCGCTTTATGCCACCAGTACATCCGCCGGAAACCCTGCTAAAATAGATAATTTTATCAAGCTGATCAAAAAAGCCAATTTGAACGCCATAGTTATCGATATCAAGGATTATTCCGGTTATGTGTTTTACGACTCCGGGATAGAAGATGTCGCCAAATACAAAGCGGAAAAAATAATGATCCCCAAGATCAACACTTTGATCAAGAAACTGCATGATGAAAATATTTATGTGATCGCGCGAGTGGTGGTTTTTCAGGATCCGAGATTGGCGGCCGCGCGGCCGGAATTGGCGGTCAAGAATAGAATCACCGGAGGGGTGTGGAGGGATAATTTGAATTTAGCCTGGCTTGATCCCGGTTCGCAAGATGTTTGGGATTATATTGTAAAAATTTCCCAAGATGCCGCCAGCCGAGGGTTTGACGAGATAAATTATGACTATATCAGGTTTCCTTCCGACGGGCGGCTCAGCGCGATGAGTTTTCCGTTTTTTGATAAAAAGAAGATCACCAAAGAAGAAGGCATAAAAGAATTTTTTACTTATCTTCGGGAAAAAATGGGCAGTGTCAGAATTTCCGCTGATGTTTTCGGATTAACAACTTCGGCTAAGGATGATCTGGGAATCGGCCAAATCATAGAGAATGCTTATCAAAATTTTGATGCCGTAGCCCCGATGGTTTATCCGTCGCATTACGCCGTAGGTTTTTTGGGTTTTGCGGAGCCGGCCAGGCATCCTTATGAAGTGGTAAAATATGCGATCGAGAAGGCGGTAATAAAACTCGAAGAATATAATAGCACAAAAGAAGTTTTTGGCCCTCGGGAAAAAGAATTAAGCAATGCCAAAATTCGCCCCTGGATCCAAGCTTTTAATATGGGCGATATCTATACCGTAGACAAGATCAAGATTCAGATAAAAGCCAGCGATGAGGCTGGCGGGACAGGGTGGATGCTTTGGAATCCGGCAAACAACTATTCGTTTTTAAATAATTTTTAAAGCAAGTGTTTTTAATCTAAGCTATAATTAGAGTTATCAAGTTATTGATATTCTAATTTTCCTATGCTAGAATGAAAACATAATTGTTAAAATAATTTATGGCTGAAAATAAATTATCATCTATAAAATCACTATTAATTTTTGTCATTATTTTATTCGCTTTTATTACAGCGCTGATTATTGTCGTCTATCTTCCTGCGTTTAAAAATTATTCGCCGGTTGTTGTGCAACCGACAGTAGAACCAACGCCTGTTGTTGATATTTCGGACTGGAAGACTTATAGGAATGAAGATATTGGGTTTGAAATAAAATATCCAGTAGGATGGTATCTCTATTCTGATAGTCCCTCAGATATTTTTATTCAGCCGAACGAAGAAATACCAGAAAGCGTACCTGGTCCATATGCAAGCGCTCTGGGAATAAAAATTATAACTATTAAAGCAGGATCCGATCTCCTTCAATTAATAAAACCCGAGTTTGGCCAGGATGGAATAAATTTTACTAAAGAATTATTAATGATCGGAGGTACCCAGGGATTAAAAATAATTTCTATTTGTGATGGTTTTGAGCTGGGCTGTGGCACACCTCATTGGTTTGTTGCGAAAGAAAATATTTTATATCATTTTGATTCAAACTTAGGATATAATAAAACTTTTGATCAAATTCTTTTTACTTTTGAATTTACTAAATAAAACTTTATCTAATATTATAATGATTTTTAAAAAAGCGAAACAATTTCGCTTTTTTAATTTGTGGATTTTAAACACTATCAACTTAGTAACATCTGTCTTTTGCTTGACATTACAGAAAATTGTGGTACGATATTCATTATCACTAAATTGAAGAGTAAAAAGTGATAAAAAGAGGAAAATGTACCCTACAATCAAGAAACAAAAAATGACGAATCTAATAGATTCCGATGGTATCGACAGACGAACAAAAGACAATATAAGAAAAAGGTGATAAAAGATGAAAGAATTGATTAGAAAAAGAATAGGAATATTGGCTTATGCCATAACTGTATTAATACTGCTTTCTATGGTAGGAGCGGCGTATAGTAATCCACTTGAAGTGCTATTTAAAGCACAAGTTCCACCAGGAACAACAGGAACTCAAAACTGCGGACAAACTTCCTCGTTGATGGTGTTCTCATATTATAATGGCACTATTCCAACCGAACAGGGAATTAAAGATATAGACGATTGGCTTAATAAAACATATGGCAAAAAACAGCCAATAAACAACTACAATGGGGCAGCTACAACTACCTCAATACTAGAAGTTTTAGCTAAAGAATATGGAGGATTCACGGATAGTTACCAAGACAAAGGATGGACAATAGACAAGATTAAACAAGAAATTGATAGTGGTCATCCTATTATTGTATCTATAACAGCAAAATATCTTTCAAACAGAGGATATAATTATGCAGATGGGCATTTTGTCGTAGTAACGGGATATAATGCCACTCATATAATAGTTAATGATCCAGGAACATCTAAGGGCAGTAGTAAATATTATCTTAATAGCGAGTTTTGGGATGCCATGACTTGCAAAAGTGCAGAAAATTGTAATGCCAGACGTGCTGGTGGTTCTGTTGTTGTGGTAATGCCAAAAACACCTCCAATCCCGCCAAAACAAAAGATTGTAGTTCTCTCTCCCAACGGCGGAGAAAACTGGCCGGTTGAAAGCGAGCAAAAGATCCAGTGGAAGTATACAGGAAAGCAGACAACATCAGTAAAAATTGAACTTCAAAAAGGTTCTTCTCCCTTGTTAACCGAACTCATTGCTATATTTGTCCCAACAGACTATAACGGCGATGGTTCGTATCTTTGGACTATTCCTGCCACCCATGAGACAGGAACAGACTACAAGGTAATTGTTACGAGTATGGAAAACTCAAAACGTACCGATACCAGCGATGGATATTTCACCATCAGCGCGCCAGCACCGCCTCCAACACCGACCCCGACACCAACGCCCACACCAGCACCCACCGGACCTGTGCATAATGTCAATAAAAATACTGACTACGCAAGTATTCAGGCAGCCATCAATGATGCGAACACGGGAGATGAGATTGATGTTTACAGCGGCACGTATTATGAAAACGTGAATGTAAATAAGCAGTTAACATTGAAGGGAATTGGAAATCCTGTCGTAGATGCCCATAGCAGTGGAAGTGCGATCACGCTTTCCGCGGACGGAATCACTCTTGAAGGATTTACCGCGACTAATACCAGCTCTTCAGGAGCAGGAATTTGGATTGTTTCAAACAACAATACGCTCTTTGGCAACAATGCCGGCCCGAATAATCATTTTGGTATCTATATGGCGTATTCCAGCAATAATATGCTGATTGGCAATAATGTTAGTTCAAACAATGCCCACGGCATTCTGATGGAAGGCGGAAACAATAACAATACATTGATCGGTAATAATGTCAGTTCAAACAATGTTGACGGTATCTTTCTGTATTCTTCCAGCAACAACACATTGATTGACAACAATGTATCGAATAACCACCGTAACGGTATTTATATATGGTATTCCAGCAACAACAATACAGTGAATGGCAACAGCGCCTCGAATAATAGCTATGGGATCGTTTTGGAAGCTTCTATCTACAACAAAGTTTACCAAAATAATCTTGTTAGCAATAGCTATAATGGTTATGACACAAGCAGCAATCAATGGGACAATGGCACTGTAGGCAACTATTACAGCGATTATACAGGCATAGATTTGAATGGCGACGGCATTGGCAATACTCCATATCCAATACCCGGAGGCAGCAGCAGAGACAGATACCCGCTGATGAATAAATGGCAAAACTAGAAATTAGCAGAGGTGAAAAATAGAAAAGCAACAAGCAAGTAAAAATAAACATTTGAAAAGCTGAATTAAAAGAACAATAATTTCGGCTTATTTTTTTGCTCAAAACATCTAAATTTTAAAATAACAAAAAACACCTTTTGAGGTGTATTTTTTAAATTCGCAAAATATTTTGATAAATAAGGATGACTTATTCTTTGTCGTAAATATAACCCCTGATCACCGGATTATTGACCGACATAACTCTGACTGATTTAATTCCCAAACCAACAAAATTCATTTCGGAGATCGTGATTTTGTCGTTATTGACCGCTTCTACATAAGCCACGTGTCCATAGCGCGGATTTTCCGTGGTAGCTACGATAGCGCCTACTTGCGGGGTATTACCGGTTTTGAACCCATAAGCTCTGGCGTTCGCCAGCCAGTATTTAGCGTGTCCGTTCCATGGTACATAGCGGCGGATAGCGACATAATAAGTGCATTGACCCCACGGGAAACGACGGCCTTGGGCCGGGGAATAATCATCGCCGGCGACAGTATTGATATTATTTAAATCCTCGTTGTTTTTTGAGATAGAAGCCAAAATAACTTTCGGTTTTTTTGGCGCCGGAGGAGCCGGCATCTTGCCATCGGGTATGATCAGGATAGAATCAGTTTCCAAGGCATCCCCTTCCTTGAGAGAATTGTAAGCCAGGATCTCTTCTTTATCAGCGGAGTATTTTTTGGTGATCGTGGCGACGGTTTCGCCTTTTTTAATTACATGACGCACTCCGCTTATCGGAAGAATGACCAGTTTGTCGCCCGGTTTGATCTTGGTGGCGCTGGACAGATCAAGATTATTGGCCCAGAGCATGGTATTGGTGGAAATACCGAATGAATCCGCGATGGCGCTCGGCGTATCGCCGGATTTAACCTCGTAAACAAAAACTTCCCTTTTCTTTGCATTCACGCTTTCGGAAAAATTTGCCGAAGCAATAAGCGAGTGATTATTTATTATTACTATTGCCACATCGTCATAAAAATTATCCGTACCGGAATTCGCGGCGCTGTTAAGCTCGGAATCAGGAGGGATAAGGGAAGCATCGAAGCCGACATATTCTTTTCCTGAAGACAAGCCGACATAATAATTTATAGTGTTGATCAATCCGCTTTCGGTGATCTGCTCTTCCGATCCGCCCAATCCGGAACCGGTATAATTAAAAAGACTATTGTTTCCCGCGGGATTCATAGCCAGTCCTTGGTTAACTAAAATAACGCCGATTGCCATGCTTGCGACAGTTATCTTCAAGACCCCTCTTTGGAGAAGGCTAATCGAGGCGTTAACTATATTTTTTATTAATTTTTTCGCTAAAAATAAAATACCGATACTTTTAAGTCCTTCTTTATCTTAAAGTCTATCTATTTTTTTAAATAATCCAGAAATGTATGATCGGTTCGGGGTCAGATAGCCGATAAGATATTATAAGATTAATTATATCAGATTAATGCGCCGCTCTTTATCCTTATCTTATAGGATAGGGGCGTTTGATCTCTAAAATGTATAAGCAACTCCCAATGTCAATTAGTATACCATAGGGGAAAATGAAGTCAAGGAGAAAACCATTATTGCGCTGTTTTCCTTTTGGATAAAAGAAGAATAGACATAAAAACAATAAATTTAACGGGTTTTAACCACGGAAAGTGCCCAAGTTATCCACCAAAAAGCATATTACGCTATAAAAAGCTAATTCTGTCAATAGTAAAAACAGGAAATCTGATAATATAGAGGGTAGTTGAATAATATTTGAAAGTAGCCTATAATTAGAATATTGTTTGAAAATTATAAAATATATTTATTATGCCAATTTCAGATATCTTGGAAGGCTTGAACGAAAAACAGCGCGAGGCGGTGACGCACCCAAGCGGACCTCTTTTGATCGTGGCCGGTCCGGGTTCGGGTAAAACCCGGGTTTTGACCCACCGGGTTGCTTATCTTATAAAAGAGCAGCATATAAATCCGGATCAAATTCTGGGAGTGACTTTTACCAATAAGGCGGCGGAAGAAATGAGGATCCGGCTTAGGAAATTGCTTAGTGGCGGAAAAAATGAAGACGCTCAAGACAGCATGCCCGTAATCGGGACATTCCACTCATTCGGCAATATGGTTTTGCGCCGGGAAGCCAAGCATCTGGGAATGAAATCGGATTTTGTGATCTATGACGAGGACGATTCGATATCTCAGATCAAGAAGACAATGGAGGCGCTCGAGATCAATCCCAAACAATTCAGTCCGACTTCGATAAAATATGCGATTTCCGGGGCAAAAAACGAGCTGATCGGCGAAAAACAATTCCAGGAGCAGGCGCACGGGCTTTGGCAGGAGCAGGTGGCGAAGATCTACGCGCGCTATCAGGAAAATCTCAAGAAAAATAATGCTTTGGATTTTGACGATCTGATCTGCAAGCTCCACGAGCTTTTTAAGGATAACAAAGATATCTTAAAAAAATATCAGGACAGATTTTTTCATATTATGGTTGACGAATATCAGGACACCAATCTGGCTCAATATACTTTGATCAAGATGCTGGCCGGCGCGAACAGGAATATTTGCGTGGTCGGCGATACGGATCAGGGGATCTATTCCTGGCGGGGCGCGGATATCAGGAATATCCTGGCTTTTGAAAAAGACTGGCCGGAAGCCAAGATGATCTTCCTGGAAGAGAACTACCGGTCAACCCAGCGCATACTCGACGCGGCTCAAGGGCTGATCTCAAAAAATGTCTTGCGCCATGACAAAAAGATCTATTCGCAGAAGATCGAAGGCCATCCGCTTTTTATTTATGAAGCTGCGGACTCGAGAGGCGAGGCGAATTTTATTTCCCGGACTATCCAAAGCCTGATCATCGAGTCAGCTAAAAAACCCAAAGAGGAAAAGATCAGTTTCAGGGATTGCGCGGTTTTTTATCGCACTAATGCCCAGTCGCGGATAATCGAAGAATCTTTTATCAACGAAGCTTTGCCATACAGGATCGTGGGCGGAGTGAGATTTTATTCCCGGCGCGAAGTAAAAGATATTTTGTCGTATTTGAAAATTATCCAGAATCCCAGCGATTTGGTCAGCTTGGCGCGGGTGATCAATGTGCCGGCGCGCGGCATCGGCGAAAAAAGCGAGAAAATAATATTCAAGAGTTTGGAGAAAAGCGGGGGAAATCTGACCTCTTGGGTTAAGAAAACCGATCTGGAAGAGCTTGGGCTTGGCGCGAAAGTTGCGGAGAGCGTGAAAAAATTTGCCGGTTTGATCTCGGAGATCAAGAATAGCGAGGACTTAAATTTGGAAAAAGCGATCAAGAAAATTTTAGTAAAAATAGATTACGCGAAATATTTGGCGGCTGCCTCGCCCTCGAGCGAGGAAAAAATAGAAAACTTGAAAGAATTGATCGCGGTGGCGAAAAAATACGCCAAACTGCCTTTGAAAGAAGCTTTGGTGGAATTTTTGGCGGAAGCGTCGCTTTTTGAAGAAACAGGGCGCAAAATCCACGATGACGCGATCAATCTGATGACCTTGCATTCGGCGAAAGGTTTGGAGTTCAAGGTGGTGTTTATTGTCGGGCTCGAGGAAGGCATTTTGCCGCACTCGAGAAGCCTCGCCGATATTAACCAGCTCGAGGAAGAGCGGAGATTGCTCTATGTCGGCATAACCCGCGCCAAAGAAAAACTTTATTTGTTGCTTAGCCAGCGCCGGAACCTGGGCGATATTATGCAGGCCAACGCGCCGTCGCGCTTCCTGCGCGAGATCCCGGATCATTTGATGGAGAGGGTGGAGGAAGAGTTAGGGTTTTAGGAAATAGAATCATGAAGCATGAATCATGAAATTTGGTTTAATGGTCAATTAGGGTGCTTAATTTTTAAGTATCTCGCATATTGCTTTGTATCTTTTGGTCTTGTTCATTCCTCGATGAATTCTCAGTAAAGTTTTGAAATAGGAAAATGTTCCGTCTAAGGAATTGGTAGTATTTGGGATTTTTAATTCAGGATATTTTTGGTAAGTAAAAAGGTAAAGCAGATTTGTTTTTAAGCTTCGAAAGGCCGATCTTAATCTTTTGTGAGTGTAATGCAATTTTTGAGTTTCAGGATTGAATGATTTTTCTCTTAAAAAATCTTTCCATTTTTCATGCCAGTTATCCAATAAGGCAGTAAATTTTTTTTCAGATGAATCGGTTAGCGTTAGTGTAATTTTTCTTAATTCCTTGCCCGCATCCAGTTTTGGTTTTCTGGTTAAATATCGATTGATAATGGCTATTTGATGGAAGTGGCACATCTGCACCGGAAGATCCAAAAACACCTCTTTAACGCCTCTTTTACCGTCGATTACCGCTCCTTTTAGAATAAAACCCAGCTGTTCGATTTGAGTTCTGGCTTGCCAGTAAATTTCCGGAGTTTCTGTTGATACTTCTTTCCAATAAATATTTTTCTTTAAATTCGGTTCTCTGATCACCGCGACTCCGTAGCTTCTTTCAAAAAAAGTGACATCGGCGATGATTACAATCGGTTGAGGTTTTGGCAAATCATTTGGAGAAATTTTTACTGAATTTAATTGCCGATTTATCCATTTTTTACCTCGATGATATTTGGCTGATAAATCTTTTAAGGTTTGTTTTCCGCAAACATATTCTTTCCAAAGCTTATTCTGCAATCTGGATTTTCTTCGTTTGCTTTGAAAATTTTTGTTACAAACAGAACATTTATATCGCCAAACTCCATTTCTTTTACCCTTTTTAATTGCCTTGGAACAGCCGCAATATATACACTTTTTTTAAATGACATACTATAGATTTAAAATTAATTATAGATTAGATTAACTTTTTATCTATAGTATGCCATAAATTGAAGTTTTTAGGCACCCAAATTAACTATTAAGCCTGAAATTTGAATTATTTTAAATTTTTGTCATGCTGAACTTGTTTCAGTGTCTAATTAGTTCCTGTTGAAATAGTGATAATTTTTTCTGTTATGGCAAAAATAAACAAATTTGTCATTTCGATCCGCCAGTGGGCGGAGAGAAATCGCTTATACTTGCTATTTTACATGTCCAAGGGATTCCTCTTCGCCTGCGGGCAAATCGGAATGACAGAAAACAAGGACTATTTCAACAGAAACTAATTAGTTGATAAAGAATTTCAATATTTATTTGATGTTTCAAGCTCGTCAACCATTTCTGTCTGCATAGGGCTTCTTTTAATGCATACAAAAATGATTGGCTTCGCTTTTAAGATGTGTGGCGGCATTTAATGCTAAAAAACAATAGATCCCGAAACAAGTTCGGGAAGACAGATGATGTAAAAATTGGATAAAAAAAAGACCTAAGTTGGGGGCTTAGGTTTAATGAGATAACTTATATTTTTCTATATTGCAAAACCATTTGCATAGAAGGCGATGAATAATATAACAAATATCACTAGTACCACGAAGTACACGAGTCGGTTTCCTGTGGTGCTTTCTTTTTTTGCTTCTATATTTTTTGCTTCTATATTTTTGGCTTTGAGGTAGCGATTTTTAGCGCGGAGCCTTATGTGTGCAGGAATATCTATTATAATTACACCATTCTCGCTGTCAAAAAGTAACAGTTTGGGAATATTACAAGTAGGACAGCTTATACTGTACTCTTGGCAACCGTTACTTCCAATTGGTGAATAGCGGCTAGAGTAGAAAATATCATCGGCATTTATTTCTAGCTTAGATTTACAGTGTGTACACACAATTTCTCGCTTCCATTCGACATCTTTTCCTTTTTCTAAAATTTTCATAATTTCACCTCCTATATGTTGTAATGTGCAAAGATTCACGATTTTCTCCTTGCTATTATTGATAGGTTAGGGTAAATTAAGGGAAAAGTCAAGGGCTTGATCGAGGATAAGATTGTTATGTCGTCGTATGGTAAATTAATGAGTCTTTTAGTAAAAATAATATAAATTGATTTTTTGTAATTTTCAAGCACCAAGTACCAATTTACAATGAATTTTCAATGATTAAATGTTCAATTTGAAAATTAGTTCATTGTGATTTCATTGAGATTTGGGATTTGAAAATTGAAAATTTTAAACTATGTTCGATTTAACCAATCCCGATACAATTCAAAGCCTGCTTAAAAAGCATAATTTCGCTCCCAATAAATTTCTTGGGCAGAATTTTTTGATTGATGAAAAAGTTTTGGAAAAAATTATTGCCACCGCAAATATCAAGGAAGGCGACAATGTGATCGAGATTGGCCCGGGATTGGGAGTTTTGACAGAAGCTCTGCTTGCCAAAGGCGCGAATGTAGTGGCGATCGAAAAAGACAAAGACCTGATCCCCGTGCTGGAAGAAAATTTAAAAGAATTTAAAAGTTTGAAGATTATCAATGATGATTTTTTGGAGGTTGATCTTGAAAAGTTGCTGCTTGGACATTCAATGTCCAAGTCCAACTTGGACATTGAATGTCCAAGCAAGTATAAAGTCGTATCAAACATCCCTTATTACATCACTTCGCCGGTATTGAGAAAAATTCTTACGGCGGAGACGAGGCCGGAGGAAATAGTTTTTCTGGTCCAGCGCGAAGTGGCGGAGCGAATTTCCGCCGAGCCGGGGCAAATGTCGGTCATTTCTGTTTTTGTCCAATTCTATGGCACGCCAAGCGTGGTAGAGATCGTGAAACCGGAGTCTTTTTGGCCGGCGCCAAAAGTGGAATCAGCGATCTTGAAAATTGTCGTGAATAAAGACAGTAAAGTTTTATCAAAACAATCCACCCTCCTTCGCCCCGCCTTCACTAAAGTTTCGGCGGACAAGCAAGGCTCCGAAGGGTTCCCCCCTTTATTTTTGCGGCAAGCCGCAAGTAAAGAAGGAGAAAAATCTTTTTGGCGATTGGTGAAAATCGGGTTTTCCAGCCGGAGGAAAACTTTGGCGAATAATTTAGCGGCCGGACTTCGCCTTAAACCAACCGAAGTCCGCGAATCGCTAAAAACGCTTGGTTTTAGCGATAAAACCCGCGCGCAGGAGTTAGGCATGGAAGATTGGCTGAAAATGCGCGAAAAATTCATAAACTAATTGACAAATCGCTATTTTATGCTATACTGGTAAGTCCACAAACTGCCAGTTTTTATTTGCTTATTTTTAAAGCAAAAACCGGCAGAAAGTGGGAAAATCATGCTCTTTACAATTTAGAGGATGCAAAAGAAAGAATGTTGGCATTCGAAAAAATGCTGGAATTGATTAGGAAAAGAATGAAAATAATTGAAATGAATGTAATGGAGGAAGAAATATGGCTGAAAAAGAAAAAGAAAGCGAACTGGATAGACTGAACAGGGAGCAAGGAGAAGCGAAGAAGGCGGAGAAACCAAAAAATGGAGAAGAAAACAGTGTTCTTGTGCGGCACAGGTCTGTTCAGCAAATAGCGGAAGAAGAGGGTATTAAGATATCAAAATACCCAAAAGTAATACTTGCGCCGTTAATATTCCTTGTGATTTCTTCAGGGGCGATAAGCGCGGCAGCTTATTATTCAGGCTTTGGAAATAATATAATATATGGAGTTACCGCGATAATTTGGGCTGTGTTTATTACAACACTGGTGGTGGAATAATGACATTACATTTTGTACCAAGACCATATGAATATGTTATTAGCTGCATGGGTGAATTCAATGATCTGGCTAAACCGGGACCTTATATTACAATACCAGGATTAACTAGGGTTGTAAGCAGGGTAAAAGTAGATTCTTCCCAGTTTCTTAATTTATTTAGAGATGAAAGCAAACCGGTTTTGTTATTAAGCGGCGTAAAAATTAAGCCGGTCGTGGTTGCTAAAATTAGAATCATGGATGCATATGCAGTCACATACAATTTAAGCGTTCACGACTTTTATGTCGCCGAGCTTGAAGCAATTAATGTAAGATATAGAAGTGACGAGAAATATTTCTATGGTTTGGAAGAAATTTTGACCGCATTTGTGAGAAGTCGTTTGGCCGCTTTGAGTATAGAAGAAGTTCTTGAGCTGGATAAATCGGAAGAAGGAACAGTGGGCGTAGTGGCAAGAAAAGACCTAACTGATCAACTTCAGCGTGAAGGGGACAAAAAATTAGCAGAATATGGGGTTGACTTAGAAGAGGTTTTAATTCCGGAAGTAGAAGTGCTTGATACTTCGATTTTATCGACACTTCAGCAAAAATTTACAGCAGTTCAAAATGAAAAAATTGCTGTATTGCAAGAGAAAGTTGAAAAAGCCCAGGTACAAGTAGAAGTTCAGAAAGCTGCTCAGGAAGTTCAAAAAGGAAAAGGCGCAGGATCCTTCTTTGAAGAACAAATGAAGAAATTAAAAGATCAAGGTCTTACCAGTAAGGAAGCGGTAGAATTTCTTGCCACGCAAAAGTGGGCAGACGCGGCCCAAAAAGGAGCAAATGTTAAGATAATTACCATGGGCTCCGATGGAAAAATGTCTATGCCTGTAATGACCGGAATCGGAATGGGCGTTGGTCAAGATGCGACAAGCGATAATGAAAATAAAGCAGCTGAAAAAGCACCTGAAAAAAAGCCTGAAGATGTGAAAGCAGAACAGGAAAAGACAAGGGTAAAGCCGAAAAACAAGAATAAAAAATAGAGGAGGTTGAAATGGACTTTAAGAAGGTTTATTTAATTCCTTTGACACTGTTTGTTTTAGGCATCAGCTTGTTAATGAGTTTGCCTTTGTGGATAGCGCTAATACCAATCGTAATTGTGGTTTTAGTTGTTATCTACAAATTTTTAAAGGCAAGAGCAGCACAACAGGTAGGAGCTCCGACAACGACAGGATGGTTTGGAGGTAAGATAAAAAGACCAAAAATAAGCATTATAGGGATTGTCGCATGGACCATTGTAATCCTGCTTGGATTTTTTATGGTCTATAATGGCATTCTGGAGGTACCGGACAGGGTACTTGGGGCGACTGAGTTGAAAAACCTTACTGTTGGAAATTGTAAAGTTCAAGGTGAAAGCCTTGTCTGCACAGGGCCGTTCACGATAACAATCGCGGGTTCCTCTAATCTGACCACCATCGGGAGCGTGAAAGTTAACCCCGGTTCAAATCCGATTAGGGAACTGGATATATCCGCAGGTTTATATCTTGTGGAATATTCGCAAGGGTATATTAAAGACCTTGGAGGGGAATGCACTTACTCCGAGAAAGATGCAATATATCATCGCGCGGTGATATATTATAACGGTAATCCGAGATATCAGGACTGTTATCCAGTGGCGGTTCCCACTGGAATGGCGCCGGAACAATTGTGGTTCGGTACAAACTGGTTGCGGTTGACGCAGGTCTTCGACGTAGAAGATCCGTATTTTTATGTAGGACTGGAAAAAATTTCCACATCATACATAAAGGATGTTCCGCAGCAGTATATGCGGTATCCAATAGTTTTGAGTTCGAAACAGAGCTTAAGTAATACCACAGAAATAAGTAGCGTGAATATAGTACATTCACGCTATAAATTAATTTAAAAAATTCATGGCAATAGATATCATTCTATTGCTTCTTTTTTTGTTAAAATTTATATTGCGTTATAATTTTAATGGTGGTATAATTAAATAAAATTGTTTAGCTACACAAAACTAAACATTAAAATAATTTTTTATGTTAAAAATATTTTTATCAAGATTGCGTGAAAAATTTAGTTTAAAAAATATTAAGGAGTTTAAGTTAAAAAAACATACTAAACTTTTTTCAGTTTTGGCGGTTTTGATAGTTGTCGGTTTAGCGTTGCCGAAGGGATTGGTGTACGCCGGTTGGGAAGATGCTATTTTAGGCCACACACTTTTTCCTATTATATATGTAATTTTTTCGGTTTTGCTTATGATTGCTTGGGTGATAGTTGGAATCGCCGCTTATACTCTTAATGCTGTTTTGAATCCGGCGATTATGAATCAAGTTTTTTCCAATCCGGGTATATATCAAGGATGGACAATTATTAGAGATATTTGCAATTTGCTTTTTCTTCTCCTGATGCTTTTGGTGGCTTTTGGGACAATCGTACAAAGCGACAGATATAATATTAAAAAATCTTTGCCCAAGCTAATCCTGGCGATTTTTTTGATAAATTTCAGCAATGTTATCGCCGGTGTGATCATAGATTTTGGCAATATTCTGATGTACGGGATATTATCATGGATGTGCGCTATCCCGGAGTCTTGTTTTACTGATTTTACGGGTGGATTGATGAGGATAGCAGGTAATTTTGTCAATGAATACAACGTTTTAAATGTAGGCAGTTATTTTAGTTTTTCAGGAGTTACAGCGCAGATGGCGATAGGGGCGGGGATTGCTTTGGTTTATACTTTTATTTATGCTTTTATTTTGCTGGCATTGGCATTGTTTCTTATAGTTAGGACAGCCGGATTGGCAATACTTCTAATTCTCGCGCCACTTGCCTATTTTGGTGAAGTGATGCCGGGGATGGAAAATTTATCAAAAAAATGGTGGGATAATATTTGGAGTTATACGCTTTTTGGCCCGATTTTTGCCTTGATGCTCTATATTTCCGGTGAACTCGCTCGGATAAGGATTGTTGTTCCGCCGATCTCTGCCGGTGATCCGAATCTTGGCTGGTTTAGCGATATTATTATTATAATTATTCAAAATGCAATTCCCTTGGTTTTTCTTTTGGCAATAATTCCAATTACAAAATCGCTGGGTTTAGCCGGGACCGATACGATAATGAAGAATACGACGGGGTTGGGGGAGAGGATTGGGAAAGGAGCGATGAGTTATGCTGGGGGGGCGACGGATAGGTGGTTGGCGAGAGGTGCACAAGATCAAAGAAGTGGGTGGAAAGGTAAATTCAACAGAGCAAGGGCGTATTTATCGCCTGGAGCAATAAAACGAGGATGGAAGGCTAAAACATCTGAGCAAGAACATGATTACGATGTAGCGGTAGGACAAATGCGCGATATACGTGCGCCGAAAAGACTTGGAGGCAAGGAAACTCATTATAAGGATATTGCCAATCGAAATGATGTAGCACGAAGAATAAAAGATTTTGCCACAACGAATGGGGATGAAATTGTTGATATGTTTCAAGGTGCGACTAATATTACGGATAAGCAGGTATTATTAAGAATGGGGGCAGTAGAAGGCAAGTCATACGCGATGGCCGCAACGCAAACAGATAAATCAACTGGTAATAAATATACTGCAGACGCTGCAGGTTATAATAAATTTGTTCATGATCATATAATACCGCATATGAATTCAGAAGAAGCGGCTAAACTTTTTGAAGATATCGGAGATCTGGAAAAGAAGAAAGGAAATATGGGATTAGCGGATTTAGGTCATTACGATAAAGGAAGCAAAAAATGGGATACTTATAATTATAGCGCTCCTGATATTACAAAAAATGGTATAACGAAAACTCAAGAAGAATGGCATAGGGAGGATATTGTTAAATCAGTAAGAAGAAGCAATGCTTTGAGCTCAATGAAAGAATTACGAGCATCAACTTTTATTAATGAAAATGGAGACTGGAATGAAACGGGAGCGGCTTTGGCTCCAAGTTTGCAAACAGTAGAAGCAAAGAGTCATATTAAAAAGTTAAAACCAGAAGAAGCAGAACAAATGAAAATAGGACTTCTAAAGAAAGAAACAAGATTGGCAGCCTTGGTTCCCCCTCAACATTTATCTGCAGCTGAAGCGGGTCTTTATGCAGATATTGTTCATTTTTTCCCGTAAAGTGTTTAATAAATATAATAATATATAAATAGATTGGGAATAAAATTATTTATATGGAACAAAAAGAAACTAATAAAATTGAACAAATTAAACAAAAGGTTAAGCAGGCGGTTGATGATTTAGATATTAGCTCAGCGGAAGAGATTACAGAAGAAGTTAATTTTAATTTAAGTAAATTGTTAGAATTGCCAGAAAATAATGAGCAAGGAATAGAAGAATATTCTAATTTGTTGATTTGTTTAAAACTGGTAAGATTGCCTTTTTTGAAAGATACTGAAATGACTAGATTTATAAAAGAATCTCTTGTCGGCGCGCTAAATGTAGAGGAAATAAATATAATGGAAAGAATTGAAACTCGGCAATTATTATTTCCCAGAGAAACAAGGCTTGAAATGGTCAATCAGCCGATTATGGAAGCGCTGCATGAAAACAATGAGCAGATCGGCGGAGGAAAAATATTTGTCACTGGCGCGAATAATCCCGAGATGCCAACAATAAAAAATTGGCTTTTGGATTATGACAGAACGCATGGCACCGAGCCCCAGAAAGACCTTACCTGGCTCGATTACGCGAAAAAAAACGCGATTAGCGCGCGCTTGAACACCAGCCAGGCGGATACTTTGAGAAAACTGTTGAAATTATATGAATGGCTGAAGAGAGAACCCGTAATAGAATGACAAATTTCCAATTTTGAATTTTGAATGTTTTAATGTTTCAAAATTAAGTCATTCATTCGAAATTAAAAATTCGAAATTAAAAATTTATTTTAAACTTCGTTTAAAACTATGCAATATCCTGTTCCGCAATTTATTGATGTTGAAGACACGGTAGTTGGACCGCTGACAGTCAAGCAGACTGTCATTCTTGGATTGGGCGCGATGATTATTTTTATGTCCTCGCTGATATTCGTCGCTTTTATCGCCGTATTGATAGCTCTGCCGACCATTATTGCCGCCATTTTATTTGCCTTCTACAAACCCAATGGCCGGCCGTTGTATGTTTTGATCGCCAATTATTTTACTTACAATTTCAAGCCGAAATTATATATTTGGCGAAGAGAACCGGAAGGAATTTTGATCAAACGCGGAATCAAAAAAGAGGCGCTTAAAGAGAATATAAGCGCGGAGTATAAAATTATTTCCCGCAATCGGCTCCAGGAACTGGCGTGGATGCTGGATACTCAGCAAGCAATAGCGGCGGAAGGAGAAAGGGAATCAGTTTAAAATTTTGAATTTCCAATTTTGAATTTTGAGTGAATTTTGAATGATTGAATGTTTCAAAATTAATAAATTCGAATTTGATTCGAAATTCAGAATTCGAAATTAAAAATTATTAAAATATCCGATATTTAAAAAAATCGAACATTAAAAAACAAAGTTTTTAATGTACAGAAATAATATATTATAAAAAAACACCATGGATAAGTTTTTCAGGGAAAACGAAGAAAAACAAAAAAATATCAATAGTTTTCAGCGTTATCTTGATATTAGCGAGATCAAGGAAGGTACGATAATTTTAAAAAATCAGGCTTTGCGAGCCGTGCTGATGGTCTCCAGCATTAATTTCGCCCTTAAATCCCAGGAAGAACAGGACGCTATCATTTATCATTTTCAGGGTTTCCTAAACTCCGTGGATTTTTCCATACAGATAGTGGTCAGCTCCAGAAAACTGAACATCGAAGATTATTATAAGACACTGACGATCCGCGAGAAAGAGCAATCCAATGAATTATTGAAAGTCCAGATCGGCGAGTACCGGAATTTTATCAAGGAATTGATCGAGATGTCCAACATCGTCAATAAAACTTTTTATATTGTGGTGCCGTATTCTCCGTCGGAAGAGCTGGCTCAGGCCGGAAAGAGTTTTTTAAGCGGATTGACCCAGTCAGGCGCGAAAAAGCCCAGCGCGTTCCGTTCCGAGGATTTTGCCAAGAACAGGAATCAATTGATGCAAAGAGTTCAGCATGTAGCCAGCGGTTTATCAGGCGTAGGAGTGAAAATGACCACGCTTAACACTCAAGAGCTGATCGAATTATTCTATACGATCTATAATCCGGAAATTTCCGAGCATGGCGGATTGACAGCGATAGAACAATTGGATGTGGCGATGTAAATTTTGCCAAGTAAATTTTTGAATTTATTTTTATCATTATAATGTTATGTCATTTCTCGACAAAATTTTTAAAAAACCGGCGTCTCAAGACCTTGCGATCAAGGATCTGATGGAACAGGAAAAAAACTATCAGCGCGGAGTATCAACCGTGAAAGATCTGATCGCCCCGTCAGCATACAAGATCATGTCGGATTATCTGATTATCGGCAAGAAAATGGCCGCCACTTATTTTATCCATACTTATCCGCGGTATTTGCAGACGAATTGGTTTTCACCCGTGATAAATTATGATATTACCTTCGATGTCGCGCTTTTCATCCATCCGGTGGATAGCGTTACGGTTTTAAAAAGTCTTTTGAAAGTCGTCACTCAGGTCACATCCCGTATCAGGATGGAAGAAGAAGCGGGAAAAGTCCGCGATCCGATGCTGGAAACCGCTTTGGCGGACGCGGAGAGCCTCCGCGATAATTTACAGCAAGGATCGGAAAAATTTTTCCGGCTGGGGATTTATATCACTTTTTACGCGGATACCAAAGAAGAATTGGATAAAATGGGGCGCGAGGTGGAAGGAATGTTTGAGGCGCAACTGGTTTACGCGAAACCAGCGGTTTTCCAGATGGAAGACGCTTTTGCTTCCACGATACCTTTAGCCCAGGACAAATTGTCCATCGGCAGCAATATGAATACCAGCCCGCTTTCGACGATCTTTCCTTTTGTGTCGAGCGATGTGACTTCAAACAGAGGCATTCTTTATGGCATAAATCGGCATAACAACAGCTTGATTCTTTTTGACCGGTTCTCGATGGAAAACGCCAATATGGTGGTGTTCGCCAAATCCGGCGCCGGTAAGAGCTACGCGATCAAACTTGAAATTTTAAGGACTTTGATGTTCGGTATTGATGTGTTGGTGATCGATCCGGAAAATGAATACAAGTATTTGGCGGAAACCGTTAACGGGGCATTTTTGCGGATTTCTTTGACCAGCGATCATCATATTAATCCTTTTGACCTGCCTGTTCCTCTGGAAGACGAATCTCCCGCCGATGTTTTAAAAACAAACATTATTCATATATCGGGATTGCTGAAGGTAATGTTCGGCGCCCTGACGCCCGAGGAGGATGCGATTTTGGATCGCGCCATCAGCGAAACTTACGCGATAAAAGATATTACTCCAACCTCCGATTTTGCCACAGCTATTCCTCCGACTATGAGCGATCTGGGGGAAATTCTTGCCAATATGCAGGGAGCGGAATCTCTTTCTGTGCGGTTGAAAAAATTCACGGAAGGGACTTTTAGCGGATTTGTCAATCAGCCGACGAATATAAAAATAAACAAAAGTTTCGTCGTATTCAATATCCGCGATATGGAAGAGCAATTGCGTCCGGTGGCGATGTATATTATTTTGCACTATATTTGGACGCTGATCAGGGGACAGTTGAAAAAGAGGATTTTAGTGGTTGATGAAGCTTGGGTTATGATGCAAAACGAAGAAGCCGCCGCTTTTATGTACGCCATCGCCAAGCGATGCAGAAAATATTATATGGGGCTTACCACCATTACCCAGGATATTACTGATTTTTTGAGCTCGCGATACGGCAAACCGATCGTGACCAATTCTTCGCTTCAGCTTCTGATGCGGCAATCCCCGGCCGCCATCGATATGATCAAGGAAACTTTTTATTTGACGGATGAAGAAAAATTCTTATTGCTGGAAAGCAATGTGGGGGAAGGAATATTTTTTGCCGGAACAAAACACGCCGCGATCAAGGTGGTCGCTTCATATTCCGAAGATCAAATTATCACTTCCAACCCCGAGCAGATATTGGAAATAGAAAGAGCCAAAAAAGAGATGGGAGCGAAGTAAAAGGAAAAATTTAAAATTTTGAATTTATCATTTAACAAGTATTTATTACTGTGGATACTCTAAAGCCGGTTATCAAAATAGAGAACTTAAATGTAGTTTACAATAAAAAAACTACCAATGAGTTTTGGGCGTTGCAGAATATTAACATAGAGATCTATCCCAGGGAATATATAATTTTTTTTGGGCCATCGGGATGCGGAAAATCAACGCTCTTGAACAGCATTGCCGGATTGGAAATGAACAAAGAAGGAAAAGTGTTTGTGGATGATAAGGACATTTCTACCATGAACGAAGATGAATTAGCGGCTTTCCACCGGACCAGGATCGGGATGATTTTTCAGGTTTATAATTTGATCCCTTCGCTTTCCGTGCTGGATAACGTGACTTTGCCGCAAGTTTTTATGGGTGTGCACAAGGAAGAGAGAGTCAAAAGAGCGAAAAGTTTTTTAGAGAGATTCGGAATTTTAGAGCATGCCGATAAGATTCCGACAGAGCTTTCCGGCGGACAGCAGCAGAGGATCGGCATTGCCCGGTCTTTGGTGAATGATCCGAAAATATTGCTTTGCGATGAGCCGGTAGGAAACTTGGATTCCGTTTCTTCCGTCAAGGTTATGGAGCTTTTGAAAGAATTGAATGAAAAAGAAGAGAAAACATTGATTTTGGTCACTCATAATCCGGAACATCTGGTTTATGCCAATCGCATATTTTATATTAAGGATGGGAGAGTTGAGAAAGAAGTGGTAAATAAAGAAGTCAGGCCCCAGATGGTGTTAAAGGAAGAGAAACAGGCTGAAAGCGCAAAAGCGACCAGTGGTTTTGAAGAAAAGATCACCAAAGAGCTTGAGTTATTGCAAAGATCTTTTCCCGGCTTGTCTTCCACGCAATTAAATATGCTTTTGATTCCTTTTAAGTCGAAACTTTTGGCGAATTATTTATTAAGCGATTATGATGTTGATGAAATTGCCAGGATCGAAAATATAGTTCATGATCGATTGTCGGGAAGAATGAATAAGGAAGAGTTGAGATTTAAGCTTGATGCGGATTATGAAAGAGGAGGCGCAGGCTTAAACAGCATGACCGCGATGCGTCTGGGAAAGGTGGTTGAAGATGTTATAGCCAAGACCGAAACTATTATCAAAGGAAGAAGAGGCGGGGCCGGAGACGGGCTATTAGCAAAAAACATGAACCAGGAACATCCCGAATTTAAAGCTATTTGGAGTCAAATTACGGAATTAAGATACAGTTTTATTGATCCCTTGAAAGGAGATCTGACGGATAGGCAAATAATCAGAATGGAATCCGCGATATATAATCGATTGATCGGCGATTTTGACAAAGGATCTTTTTATGAAATGCTTGATAGGCCTTTTGAACAGGGAGGGGTCGGCCTCAATAAAGTTACCGCAAAGAAAATGACCCGCGACCTGGAAATGGTTATGCTTTTAAGCTATGGATTCTAATATCTCATTTAAAAGGGCTTGTCCCGCACCAATTCTTTAGATAATCTTGCCTTTAAGATAAAGTAAGCCGAAGGCGATACCGAGATGCTTAACTAATTTATACGTTATACTTATTTCGGAATTTGGTGCTGGGATTGACAAAAGTCTATTTTCTGTTAAAATAAAGTGGCAACAATTAAAGCAAGTTGGATAGTTACCCCTCGCTTTTTTATAAAGATGAGGGGAGGAAAGTCCGAGCTCCTGCATTCGTTTTTTAACGGATGTAAAAATGACAGTCGATAACGTCGACCAAGGGAAACCTTAGGGAAAGTGCCACAGAGACAATACTAACCAGTGCCTTGCACTGGAAATTCCAAAACCCAATTTTCAAATTTCAAACAAATTCCAAAGCACAAAAATTCAAACTCCAAATAATTTGGTTTTGAAAATGAGATTTGTGATTTGTTTGGGATTTGGGATTTGGTGCTTGGAGCTTCCGTTGCAGGGCATTGGCAAAAGGTGAAAAGTTAAATGAGGTTTTTCGCAAGAAATGCCACATTTTTTCCTTACCGGCAACGGTAAAGCGATGGTAAACCCTGTCAGGAGCAAGAGCAAAGTTCGCGCTTCGCGCGAATTAAAAGTAGCTCGCTTGACCCCATGAGCAATTTTGGGGCTAGATAGATTACTATCCATCCGTTTTGCAAAAGGCGGAGGACAGAACTCGGCTTATAGACTTGCTTTGATCATTGCTTATCGGGAATTAATGGTAATTGCCGTTTTGGAGGTAATATTTCATAATAAAACTGTATGAAAAAGGCAGAACTAGTATTTAATATGTTATTAGTGCCGGTAGATTTTTTGATGTTTTTTTTAGCCGGCGTGGCTGCGTATCTCTTGCGCTTTAACAAAAGTCTTACCGATATCAGGCCAGTTGTTTTCGATCTGCCGTTTGGCAGTTATGCGGTCCTCGCGCTAGCGGCGGCATTTTTTTTTATAGTCATTTTTTCTTTGCTGGGGCTTTATAGTTTTAAAACAAAAAGAAAATTAAGAGAAGATTTTTCAAAAATATTGATAGGCGTGACGCTCGGCGTATTGACGCTGGTTTTTTTTACTTTTTTGACAAGAGACCTGTTTTCTTCCCGTTTTATTATTTTAGCCGCTTGGCTTTTCGCCATAACTTTTGTTTTCGCCGGCAGAATAATTTTGGAAAAAACCAGAAGACATATGATCGGAAAGTATGGATACGGAGTTCATAAGGTTTTGGTGATCGGCCAAAACCAGGCAAGCGCGGATCTGGTAAGGGAATTTCAGACAAATCTTTCGCTTGGGTATCGGTCGATCGTTGACAAGAAGCAATTTTCGATGGATTCTTTTAAAAAAAGCTACAATGCCGTCAGGTTTGACGAAGTAATTGTCGCTGATCTGGCCATACCGCGGAATATCCTTGTTGAACTTCTGGAATATTGCCAGGTTTATCATATTGATTTTAAATTTATTCCCGATCTTTTTCAGGCCAAAACGATCAACGTGGACGTGGAAACGATCAAAGGCATTACGCTGGTTGAAATTAAAAAAACTCCCTTGGACGGATGGGGAAAAATAATCAAGCGGGCTTTTGATATTGTCGGGGCGATTTTTGGAATTATTATTTTTTCTCCCGTGATGATCGTTACGGCTCTGATCTTAAGGCTTGAGTCGAAAGGCCCGGTTATTTATTACAGCGAAAGAGTCGGTGCCAAAGGAAATTTTGATGTTTTTAAATTTCGTTCGATGAAACTTGCTTATTGCACGGGGAAGCAATTTGGCGTTCAGAATGAACAAGCGCTTCAGTATGAGAAAAAATTAATTAAAGAAAAAAACACGAGGCACGGAGCGATTTATAAAATCAAAGACGACCCGAGAGTGACAAGCTTCGGCAAATTCATACGCCGCACCAGCATTGATGAGCTGCCGCAGCTTTTTAATGTTTTATTGGGACAAATGAGTTTGGTGGGACCGCGGCCTCATCAAGCCAGAGAAGTGGAAAAAAACGGCAGTTATTACAGAAAAAACCTGGAGATCAAACCGGGTATTACCGGATTGGCGCAAGTTGGCGGGCGTTCGGATCTTAGCACGAACGAGGAACTTGATCTGGATAATTATTATCTGTCCAATTGGTCTTTTTGGCTCGATATGAAAATACTTTTTAAGACCATACCGGCGGTGATTAACAAAAGAGAGGCGGAATAATGAAAATAGCCTTAGTTCATGATTATTTAGTGCAATATGGCGGCGCCGAAAGAGTGCTGGAGGTTTTTAGCGAAATTTTTCCTTATGCTCCGATCTATACTTTGGTTTACGATAAAAATATTTTTAAAAACAGGTTTGGCCGTAAAAAGATCTATACTTCTTTTTTGCAATCCTTGCCGCTGTCAAAATCGCATCATCGCTCTTTTCCGATTTTAATGCCCATGGCGATCGAGAGCTTTGATCTTTCTTTTTACGATATTGTTTTGTCCGATTCAAACAGCTATGCCAAGGGAATAATCTCTAATTCCGGAACGCTGCATATTTGTTATTGCCACACGCCGATGAGATACGCGTGGGATGATTATTACAGCTATACTGAAAATTTTTCCGTCGCGAAGCTGATCAGGAAGGCGATTCCGCTGGCGATGAATTATATCAGGCTTTGGGACAAGATTTCCGCCGATCGCGTCGATAAATTTATCACCAATTCAAATTTTGTCGCCAAGCGCATCGCGAAATATTATCGCCGTTCGGCGGAAGTGATCTATCCTCCGGTCAGTTTGGCGTTTTTCAATCCGGACAAGAAAATCAAGAAAGAGGATTATTTTTTAATTGTCGGAAGACTGATTCCGTATAAAAGGTTCGATTTGGTGGTCGGAGCGTTCAATACTTTGGGCTTGCGGCTGAAAATAATCGGAGATGGCCCGGAAATGCAAAGATTGAAAAAAATGGCAAAATCGAACATAGAATTTTTGGGCTGGCAGTCCGATGAAGAGATTCGGGATCATTACGCCAAGGCGAAAGCTTTTCTTTTCCCTCAGGAAGAAGATTTTGGCATTGTCGCTCTGGAGTCTTTGGCTTCCGGCACGCCGGTTATCGCGTATCGGGGAGGCGGGGCGCTCGAGATCGTCAAGGAAGGCATAAATGGCATATTCTTCGATGAACAGACTGTGGATGCGATCGTTGGCGCAGTCCGCGATTTTAAGGACAAAAACTTCGATGGTGAAAAAATAAAGGATAGCGTCAGGAGTTTTGATAAGGAAATTTTTAAGAAAAAAATAAAAGAATTTGTGGAAAGGGAATGGGTAGAATTTAAAAAAATAAATAATTTTAAATTTTAATTTATTGTTATGGAACTAAAAGAATACATTCGAATTTTTAAAAAAGAAAAAAACTTAATTAGCATTTCGATCTTGGTTTTATTTTTTCTAGTGTTGGCGTTCTCTCTTTTAAAAGAAGTATCTTATGAAAATGATATGCTTTTGCTGATTTCCCGAAGTGGGACGCAAAAGACGGAGTATTATAAATATGACGGCTATTATGCCGTTCAGGCGTCCGATGTTTTCGCCGACAACATCAGCCAGTGGCTCGCGAGCGCTTCAGTCGCCAATGAAATTTATATTCGGGCCAAAGCGGAAAATGAAATGAGAAGTCTGAAAGACTATTCCAAAATTTTTAAGGCGGATAAGCTTTCCAGCCAGTATGTCAGGGTGCGTTATCAGACTAAAGACGAAGAAACGGCAAAAAGTTTGGCTCGCGCGATGACGGATGTTTTGCAGGAAAAAGCGGATCTGCTTTCCGCTTCCAGCGCCGAGCAGATTGGCTTTCAGGTAATTTATTCCGACCCGCTTTCGGTCGAAAAGAAGAGTGATCTTTTGCTAAATGGAGTTTTAGCTGTTGTTGCGGGGTTGTTTTTGGGAATATTTATGGCGCTAGGGAAGAATTATTTTTCGGGTGAGAAGTAAAAAGCAAAAGCAGTATCTTGATTTTTCTAATTTATCTGCCAATACTTATTTTTTCTTTAAAGACGTTCAGCTGATACCTTTTGCTAATAATTATTTTTTTCATGCTTCACTCGAATTTTATCGCCTTTTTTCTAAAAAAATAATAAATTGTTTTACGAAGGCGATAAAATGCGCTTTTGCAGAAAAAATAAGTATTGGCAGATATGATCCTAGTAATTTTATTTTATGATAATCGGCATTGATTTACGGGCAATCGGGCAGGGAAAATATTCGGGCGTGGAAGAATATGCTTTAAATCTCCTTAACGCTCTTTTTAGCATTGATCATAAAAATAAATACCTGTTATTTAGCAGCGGCCAGAGCATAAGCAATCGTTATTTGGATTTTTCCCAAAAAGCGAAAAAAAATAATTCTAACATTGACCTCTGCCGCTCGTCTATTCCCAATCGTATTTTGAACGCTTCATTCAAGGTTTTTTCCTGGCCTAAAATCGATAAATTAATGAATGGCGCGGATATTGTGTTTGAGCCGAATATTAACCTGCTCCCGTCTTTTAAAGCAAAAAAAGTCGTTACTTTCCACGATCTTTCTTTTGAAAAATACAGCAATTTTTTTTCTCCCAAGCAGATTTTTTGGCATAATTTTGTCAATCCCAAAAAAATTGCCCGGGAAGCGGATTTTATCATTGCGGTTTCCGAATCGACGAAGAACGATCTTCGGGAGATCTACGGCATTCCGAAAGAAAAAATAAAAGTAATTTATTCCGGAGTCTCCTCCTGCGCTCCTCTTTCGCCAAAGGCTTCAGAAGGACACAGTAAAACTACGGAGGATAAAGGGTCAAAAATTAAGGAAATTAAAATTAAATATAATTTGCCGGAAAAATATATTCTGTATTTGGGAACGATCGAGCCGCGCAAGAATATCATCGGGCTGATCAGGGCTTTTGAATTATTTAAAAAAAGCCATTCGCCATCGGCTTTAAGCCATAAGTTATTGATCGCCGGTTCCAAAGGGTGGCTTTGCGAGGACATATTTTATGCCGCTGGCCATTCCGCCTGGAAAGACGATATAATTTTTACCGGTTTTATCGCGGATGAGGACAAGGCGTATTTATATAATCTTGCGAGTTTGTTCGTTTACCCTTCTTTCTATGAAGGTTTCGGTTTTCCGCCGCTGGAAGCGATGGCAAGCGATGTGCCAGTGATCACTTCTGATTGTTCGTCTTTGCCGGAAGTGGTCGGAGTTTCGGCCATAATGGTCAATCCTTACAATAGCGGCCAGCTTGCCCGGGCAATGGAAGAAGTTCTAGGCAATGAAAAATTAAGAGAAAAAATGATCTTAAAAGGGCGCGAACAGGCTAAAAAATTTTCCTGGAACAAATGCGCGAGAGAGACGCTGGAGATTTTTGAGTCGGTAAACAAAGGTTAGCTTTGCCGGAATAGTTTGAAAGCAAGCCAGTTTATCGGTATAATAAGAGCAGGATTTTAATAATTTCTAAATTTTCGAGTTGATTAAATTATTGTATAATGCTACAATAACTATTGTAAGAATTAACAATAAGAATTATAATAATATGTTTAACCTTAAATCAGAAATTACCATTAAGGCGCTAAGATATTTTTTTATAAATCCGAGCAAGAAAAATTATATCAACGAACTGGCGCGAATTTTGGAAGCTGACCCGGGAAATTTAAGCCGAAAACTGCAAAAATTGGAAAAAGAGGGAATTTTAAGCTCGGAATTTTCAGGCGAGCAAAGGTATTATTTTATCAACAAGAATTACCCTTTGCTTAAAGAAGTAAAAAAAGCTTTTGAATTGAAATACGGATTGGGAGATATGATTGCCTGTAGCTTAAAGAAAATTAAAGGAATAAAAGAAGCTTATATTTTCGGTTCATACGCCAAAGGAGATTTTGAAGCGGAAAGCGATATTGATGTTTTGATAATCGGCGATCATCAGGTTATGGAAGCGGCAAAAGCGCTGCTGCCAGTACAGGAAAAAATCAGGCGCGAGATTAATGTTGTCGATTTAACCGAAGAGGAATTTGCCAAAAGGAAAAAAAATAAAGATGAATTTATAACTAATATTTTTAGCGGTAAAGCAGTTAAAATTTTATAAATATGTTTAAAAAACAAGAATTTACCGATAGGCAAATTGAAAATTATTTTAATTCGGCGCTCAAGGATTTTAAAATTGCCCGCGATTCGGATATTCCTGAGATTATTTTTAAATTTTCCTATGATAGTTTGCTTAAAATCGCGATTGCGGTCTGCGCCAAGAATAATTTGAGAGTCAGGTCGCGGGTCGGGCATCATATTGATTTAGTTAAAAAATTATCCGAATATTTAGGCGATGAAGATATTTTCGCGATGGGCAATGAAATGAGAAAGAAAAGAAATTTTGATTTGTATAGCGGAGGCGTTTTGATTACGAGAAAAGAGTCTTTGAGTTATAAAGAATGGCTGAAAAAAATTGTTTTGCAGGTGGAGGAATATTTAAACGCCGGACAAAAATTATTTTAAGGTGGTAGAATTGGCGCGGGTGGATCAAGTTTGAAAGCAAGCCAGTTTGGCGGTATAAGCGGTATAATAAGAGCGTATTCCGGGTTCAATAATCATGAATTTTCAATTTTGGCTTTTGCATTAAGTTTTTATTATGCTATAATATAATTATGATTAAACAAAACTATAAATATATTTCAGCCGCAGGGCTGAATTACGAGAGAGAGAGAGAGAGTAAACAAGGCTCGCCGAGTTTTATCTTTTTCAAATTACTCATCAATATAGCGTCTTTTTTATGACGCTTTTTTGATTTTTTAAATCTATGCTTTAATTAATCGGTTTAATAATAAAACTATGAGAATTTTTAATAAACAAAATTTATCCAGCGGGTTTAAAAGCGGATTAACCGTTTTAATTTCGATTTTGATTATTTCTATGGTTGTTAAAGCCGGCACTATTACTCCGCCATCGGGCGGAAGCGAACCTGCCGCGAAATTTTATACTATTTCAGAAATTTACACGCGGCTAACTACTAATGCCACGGCAACTGAAGGCGGTCATAGTTTTGCTTTTTCGGATAACTTGGAAGGAACCGGCCGCACTTTGACCGAAATTTATAATTCAATTCCCACTATTGTCGACAACACTGTCAAACTCGGAACATCATATCTAGGCGTAGCCGGCACTTATAATGCTGATAATTTATCAACAGCAACGGTTAAAAAAGGAACGGCCTTTGGCGTTTCTTCCACAGGCGCTTATTCCGGCTATCCGGGCACAGCATGGTCTGGCACTAGCATAACTCAAGCCGCCTGCGACGCCCAGAACCCGGCTTGGTACTGGTTTGAAGATGGTAACGGCGATGGCGACACCATTGATCCCGAAGACGGTGTTTGTGTTCGGGCATCAGCTGTCACTTCATTATCTTGGAATGGTTCAGAGCAGATTGGCTCAACGCCTATTACCGCTCAGGCGGCGACTGGCGGTTCGGCAGATTCCATTATTAAAACAGGCGCGGTTTGGACGGCGAACGCTTACGCGAATATGATTGTTAAAATCACTGCCGGCACCGCTATCAACTGCTGGGGCGTTGTCAAATTAAATACCGCTGATACTATTACCGTGTATGGTTCGTGGCTTTCTTCCGCCTATGCTTCAAATTGCGGCACGCCGGATGCCACTTCGGTTTTTGCTGTTGAAGATGACGGTTTTGCTCTTTATGATAATTCATGGATAGGTGACTGGACATGCGCCGGCAGTTTTCCAAGTGGCGCGCCCAGTTGGGGGTCTTATCCAACTTCGGCGCAAGTCGGCGTCGGCGCTATTGCTCTGGCTACCGCTGATTGCTATGACGGCATCCGAGATTTGCTACCCACTGAAGCAAGTCGCGCGGTCAAGGTTAGCACAGCCACGGCGGCAAACGCAACAAGCATAACCGACTCCTCACTTTCTTTAAACGCCAATGCATGGGTTGGGCAAAAAGCGCTTATTACTGGTGGTACAGGTTTGGGCAGTTATGGTCGAATTGAAAGCAATACGGCAACGGCGCTCACTGTGGCTGGCTGGACAGGCGGGGATCCGGCTATTGGTTCAACATTCGCGATTATTTATCTTGTTCCGCATGCGACTTACAACCCGACAACCATCGTTGATGGAGATGTTGACGACCAACTAAACGGTAATAATGGTCCGCTAACACAGGAGGTTTTGAATAATTGGAAAGGCACGAGATTGCCTACGGCTAGCGATTTTTTCGGATTTTGCGGATATAAAGACGGCGGTTCTAATTATGAAAGTACTATAGGGGCATACACGGCTGATAAAACCTATGGTAATTATGGCGGGCAAGTTGGCAGGACTGATGAATTTTTAGATTTGTCTAATAGCGGTTCTTGGGAATGGCTTTCGGAGCAGCACTACTACAAGGGTGCGAGGATAGCGGGCTATAACGCCTGTTCCTACTTCAATAATAATCTTGTCTACGGTAGCAGCAGATTTCGCGCTGTCTTCCGTCCGTAAGTTTTCTCCATTTTCCAATTTGATGATTAGACAATTTGGATATTTGAATTATTTGATTTAATTTTATGGCGCGTTATGATCATATATCCATATTTCAATCTGCGTATATTCTCACGCTGGAAATATACAAAACAACAAAAAATTTCAGCAAAGAATATAAATATACGCTGGGAGAGCGCTTGAAAAATACCGCTCATGGAATTTTGGACTTGGTGATGAAAACCAACGCGATGACGGGGAAAGAAAAATTATCAGGAATAGCCGAGATAGATTATAAAAAAGAAGTACTGAGGATTCATCTGCGTTTGGCGTTTGATTTGAAAGTTATAAGCAGAGGGCAATTGGGGGTGTTCAATGAAAAAATAGAAGAAATAGGGAAACAGCTTGGTGGCTGGCAGAAATGGGCTAATCAATAAATTATGATTATTCTATTCCTGCCAGAGTCCTTTTTTGCCACGGCAAAAGGGAGAGGGTGGAAAATGGAGATTCTAGTCCATTCCTCTGTTTTATGCAGAAGACAGGATATATGACAGGCGGCCTACGCACACTATTGCGATGGCTTCCGGATTTTAGCAAGTGGACGGACATTTGCTTTCGGAGCAGCACAACAACAATAATGCGAGGATAGCGGGCAATAACGCCTGTTCCAACTTCAATAATAATAATGTCAACAATAGCAACAGATTTCGCGCTGTCTTCCGTCCGTTAATATTCTTTATTTTTTTCTTGGTAGAACTTTTTGATTGCGGGGTTGATAATGAAAGATGAAAAAGTTTTATCAGCAGGATCCAGAAAGTTATTCAGCTCTTTAAAATATTTTTGGCAGAGATTTTTCCGAAGATATGAGCAATTGGCATGCTTGAAATGTCCGTAATAAGAATTGATAGTTGCCTGCGTTTCAAGGATAAATTCCAAAGCCGGCGTTTGATTATGGAATATTAAGGGTAGAGCGGGTTGAAAATTTTGTTTTTCTGGCCAAGGCTCGGCATCATTATTCAGCAGTTTATTGAAATAATGCAGTTTCTTTTTGAAATTAGCGATAATTCTTCTTCGGCTGAGAATATAATCGGGTTTTACGATATAACCGAGAAAATCAATGCCGCGCGAAACTGGCTGAAGAAACTGTTTTTTAGGATGAAGCGTGAGTTTTAGCCGGTTTTCAAGAAAATTTGAAATTTTATCTCGCCATTTCAGGAGAATATTTTTGTCCTCGTGAAGCAGCAAGAAATCATCCATATAGCGGAAATAATGGCGGCATTTAAGATTATGTTTTATAAATTGATCGGCTTCATTGAGATAAACATTGGCGAAAAATTGTGAAGTGTAATTGCCAATAGGCAGTCCGTTGCTTGGCGGGGCATGAAAAAAAGATTTGTTTTTTGGAATAGAGGCTAGGATTTTTCTGTCTCCCTTGATGAGATAATTGTCGGTTGGATTCTGGAAAATAATAAGCTTGGAGAGCCATAAAATATCGGTATTATTGATATGTTTTTGAACGAGCGAGAAAAGGACGAATTTATTAATGCTCATAAAAAAACTTTCTATGTCTATTTTTAAATACCATAATTTATGGATATTCGGCGATTGAATATTAAGTGCTTGCCTGAGATTTTTTATAGCTTTATGCGCGCCTTTTTCTTTACGGCAAGCGTAGGAATGGAAAATGAATTTTTTCTCCCAAATAGGCTCAAGATAGCCGACAAGCAAATGGTGGATGATTCGGTCGCGGAAGTCAGCCGCCCAAACCTCGCGGATTTTGGGATCAGTGATGGCAAAACAAGTATATTTTCCAAGCCGGTAATTCCTGTTTTTGAGCTGCAATGACATTTCAAGAAGTTCTTTTTCAAAATTTATTTCAAATTTTGCCGCGCTTGAGCTTTTTCTTTTAGTTTTCCGGCATTGGTAATAAGCGATTAGGAGATTTTCAAAAGAAAACCCCGAATAATCCTGCGGATTTGACGGGGCAGGAATATCCGAGCGCGGATTTACTCTCTCTCTCTCTCTCTCTCTCTCTCTCTCTCTCTCTGCGGTATTCGGATTTAGTGATACAATTTTCATTAGATATTAATATAAATATGAATAAAAACAAAGGCTTCAAAAACTTAATGCATTATTTCATTATACCATTTACCCCGTTAGAAATTATGAAAGTAAAAAAACAAGATAAATTAAAAAATATCATTGGTGCTGGCGCTCTAAGCTTCTTCGCGTTTCTAACGGGGCTTGTTTTTATAAGCGCTATTTTTGCATTTCCCGTTTCCGCTTCAACCACTGACGGCACTATTGACAGCGTTTATAAATACGCTTGGGAAGAAAACATTGGCTGGATAAATTTCGGTACCGCTAACGGCAATGTCCATGTGACGGATTCCGGGATGACTGGATATGCTTTAAGTGAAACTGCCGGCTGGATAAATTTAAGCAATATTATTAACGATGGCGAAGGAAATTTATCAGGTTATGGATGGAGCGAAAACACCGGCTGGATAAAATTCAATCCGGCTAATGGCGGCGTGATTATTAATTCATCGGGCGAATTCACCGGATCGGCTTTGAGCGAAAATATCGGCTGGATTATTTTCGGCGGGGACTATAAAGTCAAGACCGACTGGCGGCCGCAAAGCGCGAGGCCTTGTGTATCTTGGACATATTCCGACTGGAGCGGTTGTTCTGTCGGCCAGCAAACCAGAACTATTATTTCGTCATCTCCTTCCGGATGCAGCGGAGGAAGTCCGATTTTAAGCCAAACTTGCTCTTCCGGCGGCGGCTTGCCTCCCGCGGCTTACAATCCGCCAACTAATCCCGAAGCCGGATTTAAAATTTCCATTAATCAAGGCGCTGAATATACAAATAGTTCCACAGTTAATCTTACTTTAATTGTCGGCTCGGACACTGTTAGAATGGCAATTTCCGAATTTCCTGATTTTAAAAATGCCAGCCAGTTTCCTTTTCAACAAGAAATAAAATGGGAGTTATTGCCAATTCCCAATAGCCAAATTCCCAAACAAGGGATAAAAAGAATTTTATACGCAAAATTTTACACCCAATATGGCGTAAGCTCGCAAGTTTATTCCGATTCCATAATTATTATTGCCTCTTTGCCGGTTATTCCCGCGCCGTCTGTAATTCCTCAAGTTTCTCCTCAGTCTTCGCCAAAAGCCGCGGCAGGCGAAGCAACTCCACATCCTTCACCAAAGGCTGCGGAGGGCGAAGCCCAGCCCGCTCCTCCTCCTCCATATTTTGAAACCCCGCCGGAAAAGCCCGAGCCCGTTAATCCCGATTGGAACCTTATAAAATTGCCGGAAGTTAAAAACTTTTCTCCTCAAACCAATGAAATATCTTTTTTCACTGAAAAATTTTCTTCTTTGGCCGAAACTTTTAAAAAGCTTGGCATCTCTCAAATTTCCGATATCGCTTCCCGCGTTCCATCCGTCAGCTTTAGCATTCCCAATCTCTGGAAAATTCTCAAGCTTCAGCCGGCGGACAGCAATCCAACGCCTTTAGCTGATCTTCCCGCCAATTTAAAGGAACAAATACCCTCGGAAGTCGTCTTTGTTTCCGCCGCCTCGGGAAAAATCAATCTTGATTCTTCCTTGGTGATGGATGAGAATTCCCTGAAGCAAAAAATCTCCGCTCCTTCCTCAACCAATCTAAGTATCGCTTTTAAGCCGGATAAACCGGCCCGCTCCATCAGCGGTTATATAGCTTTGAAAAAAAGCGCGTATTCCGCCAATCCCGCGCCAGAAGGTCTCTCTTTTTGGGATGATATTTCTTCTTTTCTAATTTCTTCCGCTTCTGCTCAAGAATCCAAACCCCAAGAAGTCGAGCAGCGATTTGTCCTGGCTCAATTTCAATACTCTGACTCTGACAAAGACGGCATCTGGACTGCTGACATCCAAACTCCGGCTGTCACCGGTGAATACGAAATTATTTCTTTAATCAGCTACCAAAATCAATCAATTCCTGCCAAAGAAATCCGCTTAATCACAGTGATTGATCCGGAAGGGTATGTGTATCGCAAAGAAGCCAATGAAGAAGAAACGAGAGTTAAGAATGTGAAAGTTTCAATTTACCGATTAAATCCTGCCAATAACCAGTATGAACTCTGGCCGGCTCAAAACTTTGATCAAAAAAATCCCCAGACCACGGATGCTACCGGCAAATATTCTTTCCTGGTTCCGGCCGGTTCTTATTATCTCAAAGCCGAAGCCCCGGGCTATTATCCGCATCAAAGCGATAATTTTGCCGTTTCCGAAGCCGGCAATGTTCATATGAATTTGGAATTGAAACCTAAATTCTCGCTGGCAAGGGATTGGGAGATGATAGCGATAGCAGGACTGGCTATTGTCGCGCTTATCCTTGCTTATTTTCTGGCATATAATTTTTATCAAGATAGAAGAAGAAAAGGTTAAAGCTGTAAATAACAAATTCAAAATTTAAAATTCAAAAACAATGATAAATTTTAAATTAAAAATATTAAAACAAATTAAAAAATTGTGCAGGAAAATTTAAAAGTTTTTAAATTAGTCATTTTGAATTATTTTTAAATTTATTATTTTAAATTAAATCAACAGCTATGTCTAATAATCAAAAATTCGCATGCCTCATGGTTTTTATTTTGCTCTTAGCCGGCAACATTTATTTCGCCATTAAATATTTTTCTCAGCAAAAAGAATTGAATCAGGCAAAAAGTTCTTTGGAAGCAGTTCAATCCAATAAAAAGTATTTGGATTTCAATAAGATGTTTATTGATAAAATACTGAAAGCGAACGGCACAGTGGATATTGAAACGCGTTTGGAATTGGAGAATGCGGTGCGGAATTTAGGCGACGCGGAAATTTTAGCCCAGTGGAAAAAATTTATTGACAGCCCAGGCGAAAAAGATTCGCAGGAAGCGGTAAAAAATCTTTTGGGAATGCTGGCGGAAAAAAGCGCGTTTTAGCAAACATCACTTATAAATTTCATTATCCTTTTATACAAAGACTTTTTGACGCTTCTCCAAAGAGCGCTTTTTTATTTTGGCCGTTTTCTCGAATTCCTTCTCGTGTTATAATATAAACAATAGAACTCATTTTAAGTTTTGTCATGCTGAACTTGTTTCAGCATCTAGATCAAGCCGAAAATTCGCGATAAATCCCGAAACAAGTTCGGGATGATACAAAGAACATATTTCAGCTTAAATCAATGGCCATTAGAAAAAACTTAAAATCACTTAATAAAACAATTTTTTCGTCAAAGTATGAATAAAACAGAGCTGTTGATTAATAAGAAGATTAAACCGCATAAAATCGGTATTGATGCCAGAATGTATGGCGCGGAACAGACCGGTATTGGCAATTATATCCGGAATTTGATCATCAATTTGGCGGAAATTGATAAAAATAATCAATATGTGATTTTTTTATCGGAGAAAGAGTTTGATAGATTCCAATTGCCCGGAAAGAATTTTAAAAAAATAAAAACAGGGTCTCATTGGTATTCATGGCGGGAACAAATCGCCTTGCCGTTTGACCTTTTGGGCGAGCGGCTGGATCTCGCGCATTTTCCGCATTTCAATAGCCCGGTTTTATATCCCGGAAGGTCCGTAGTGACCATCCACGACATTACTCCTTTTTTCTTTCCGGGAAATAAAATGAACTCATTGATAAGAAGATTGGCTTTCAGGCTGGTTTTTGCCGCCTCGATCAAAAAAGCCAGCGCGGTTATCGCCGTTTCCGCTTCCACCAAGCGTGATATAATAAGGCATTTTGGCGCCAAGGAAAGCAAAATAACCGTGACCTATGAAGGGGTTAGCGACGATTTCAGGATTTTGCCAAATCGTGATAAAATAAGAGAAGAGCTAAGCGCTAAATATGGCATCGCGAAGCCGTTCATTTTTTATACCGGTGTCTGGCGCAATCATAAAAATATTGTTGGGCTGATCAAGGCCTTTGCGATTTTTAAAAAAGATTTTGGAAGCGCTTATCAGCTGGTTCTTGGCGGCAAAGAAGATCCTTTTTATCCGGAGGTTAAAAAAACAATTCGCAGTTTAAATTTGGAAAACGATATAATTTGTCCCGGCTTTATTCCTGCCGGCGAATTGTGCCAGTTTTATAATATTTGCTCGCTTTTTGTCATCCCGTCTTTTTACGAGGGTTTTGGGCTGGTGGGACTGGAAGCGTTTGCTAGCGGCGCGCCGGTAGTTGCTTCTAGAATAACTTCGCTTCCCGAGGTATTGGGCGAAAGCGCATTGTATTTTGATCCCAATGATCATCAAGAAATGGCAGAGGCGATGAAAAAAGTTTTAACCGACAGTGATTTAAGGGAAAAAATGATCAAGAGTGGACATAGAAGACTGGAAGATTTTTCTTGGCGCCGCATGGCGGAAGAAACTTATAAAATCTATCGCAAAATTTTAGAAAAAAACTTATCTCCCGAGAAGCCATAAGATTTAAAAGAAAATTATAAAATGCAAAAATATAATATTTCCAACGGAATGAATAAAAAGGAAAATGGCAATGATTTGGGTCCTTATGTGCTGGACTTGTCGAGAAAAGAGAAAGAAGTCTTGTGCGAAGCGCAACCGGTAAAAAGCAGATTTCCTTTTAAAAAAATGATCGCCGGTATAATTCTCGCGGCGTTTTTAAGCATCGCGAATTACAGCACGGATCTTTACAAAAGTTTTAGGGAAATAAAAAATAATTATCTGACGGCGAGCGCCATGAGCGAAGAAAATATTGCGGAGCTTGGCAGGCTTTTGGAAGCGGTAAATTTTCTTCCCGGAACCAAGGAAACCAAGAAAATAAAAGAGCTGGCGGGCAGTTTCGAAGAATTCAAGAGTATCTTGGGTTTTGATTGGCCCAAGAAATATCTTCTCGTCTTTCAAAACCCGTCCGAATCCAGAGCCACCGGCGGATTTATCGGGAGCGTCGGGGTTTTAAAAATCGACGGGGGAAAAGTTGAAAGCATAAAACTGAACGATGTTTATAATATCGATGGCCAGCTTATCGGGAACATTGAGCCCCCGCGGCCGATAAAAAAAATAAGCGCTGCCTGGAGCCTGCATGACTCTAATTGGTTTTTTGATTTTCCCACTTCGTCGGAAAAAATAAACTGGTTTTACGAGAGAGCCGGAGGAGAGACGATGGACGGCATAATCGCGATAAACCCGAAAGTTGTTTTGGATCTGCTGAAAGCGATCGGACCGGTAAAGGTTGAAAAATATGGCGTTGAATTAAGCGAGAAGAATTTCATTGAGCTGACATCGCGGCAGGTGGAAAGCGAATACGACAAAACCGTCAATCAGCCCAAGCTTTTTTTGGCGGATTTTCTTAAGGTGCTGAAAGAAAAGCTTGATAGTTTGCCAGCGTATAAAAAGATTTCCATTGCCAAAAATTTCATTGTTAATCTGGATCAAAAAGATATTCAAGTGAATTTTAAAGATAGCGGAGCGCAGGCATTTGTTGAAGACCATAATTGGGCGGGGAAAGCCAATTATTCCGAAAAAGATTATTTGGCCATCGTGCACTCGAGCATTAATGGCTTTAAGACCGATGCGGTGATGGATGAGGCCGCGACTTTGACGAGCGAGATAGAAGAAGACGGTTCCGTAATTAATACGCTGACGATCACGCGCGCGCACAAAGGGGATGAAAGCATGGATGATTGGTATAAGAGAGTAAATAGCGATTATCTCAGGATTTACGTTCCCCGCGGCAGTGAACTTATCGAGGCGACAGGAATGACAAAGGATGATCATTTTGTCAAAGACTCCGCGGTTGATTACAGTAATTTTGTAAAAGATGAATTATTGACAGAAACAGAAAATAGCAAAGAAGTTGATTTGAAAAATAACGTGGAAATTTTGCGCGAAGCGGAAAAGACGGTTTTTGCTTCCTGGGTTTATGTCAGCCTTGGCGAGAGCGTTACCGTTTCGTACCGCTACAGATTGCCATTCAAAGTTGATTTTGACGCTCCGCAAGCCACCGGTTCTTACAGTATTTTGTTCCAAAAACAATCCGGAGCGAGGTTGAAAACGATAAATCATGAAATTTCTTTTCCTGAAAATTGGAGAATAATCGGTAATTACGCCGATTTTACGATAAAAAACGGAAAAATATCCAAAGTTATAGACATGGAAAGCGATAAATTTTCTGGTGTTATTTTTGGAAAATAATTTATTAATAAGGATTTTGAATCTTTTTTTGGCAAAGCTCGCCAATTATTTTTTCTTGCCCGCTTCGACTCGACGAATCGAGGCGAGTATAGGGGAACCCCTGAATCCCCTTGTACAATCAAAAATAAATTGGCTTCGCTTTCAATATGTGCCGTAATTGTATTTATATAAAATGAACATATTAAAAAAAATATTTTTCAATCAAATCGATAGCCTGGCTTCTGCGGCGATTGTCCTCGGTTTTTTTTCTTTAGCCAGCAAGTTTTTAGGTTTGGTGCGGGATCGCATTTTATTCGGCACTTTTGGCACGGGAGATCAATTGGATATATATTACGCCGCTTTCAGGATCCCCGACACGATATTCAATCTTTTGATAATCGGAGCTTTGTCGGCCAGTTTTGTGCCGATACTTTCCAAATATTTTTACAGGAAGGAAGACGCTCTTGCCTGGAAGACGATCAATGACGTGATGAATATATTTTTATTTAGCGTGATTCTGGGCAGTTTTCTTTTGGCGGTATTCGCTCCGGTTCTTTTGAAATTTATTGTTCCGGGATGGAGCGGAGAAAAATTCGCAACTACTTTGGCGCTTACGAGAATTATGCTTTTAAGTCCGATATTTCTTACTATCAGTAGTGTTGTTGGCGCGGCTTTGCAATCCAGCAAAAGATTTATGATGTTTGCTTTCGCGCCGGTCGTCTATAATGCGGGAATAATCATTGGAGCGGTTTTTTTTGCGAAATCAATGGGAATTTATGGCGTAGCGCTGGGAGTGATACTGGGATCAATATTGCATTTTTTAGTGCAGCTTCCGGTTTTAATTTCTCTCGGATATAAATACAAAATTTCTTTTAACTGGAAAAACCCGGATGTCCGGCGGATTTTCAGGATAATGCTGCCCAGAACCTTGAGCTTGGGCGTGAATCAGATAAATTTTTTTATTATTACGATCTTTGCTTCATTTTTGGCTTCAGGAAGCCTGTCTATTTTTTATCTTGCCGGCAATATCCATAATATATTTTTCGGCCTTATTGGAATATCTTTTTCAGTCGCGGCTTTTCCCGCGCTCTCCGCTTTTTTGGCCAATGGCGAGAAAGAAAAATTTACCGCTGTTTTTTCCCGCACGATGAGGGAAATTATTTTTTTTATAATTCCGGCAACGGCATTTCTTGTTATTTTTAGATCCGAGATCGTCCATTTTATCGGGAGAAGAGCAGATATCGATTATGCGACCACGGAAACCAGTTTGGTTTTTCTGGCTTTGGGGCTCGCGGCGCAATCTTTGGTCTCGCAAGTAGTGAGAACTTTTTGGGCGCTGGGCGACACAAAAACCCCTTTCTACACCAGCTTGTTCGGCTTGGCGGCGAATGTCGGGGCGGCGACTTGGTTTGTTTTTTATTCCGGTTTCGGCGTGGTGGGGCTTGCGATCGCTTTTTCGTTGATGAATATTGTTAATTTTTTTATGCTGTATTTTTTCTTGAGAAGAAAAATAAATTACTTGGACGAAGCGCGTGTTGTGAAATCGTTTGGCAAAATTTTTGTTGCCAGCGCCTTGGGCGGAGCCGCGGTTTGGTTTTTGACGAGTTTATTCCCGGGCGATTTTTATAAAATGAACAGTTTGGCGCTGGCGATTCGTTTAACGGCCGGCTTTGCAGCTCTGGCGCTGGCTTTTTCGTTTTTTGCCTGGATTTTCCAGGTTCGCGAACTTTCGCTGTTTGTCCGTGCGGTCAAAAGGCGCTTGGTTAATATTTTTACCGTTAGCGCGTCGGAAGTGGATGGAGGAAGCGGAAAAATATAGCCAAAATATTAAAAATTGCTATTGTGCGCTTGGGCAAAAAAAAACGCCGGTGAAGGCGGTTTTTTGTATTGATTAAATTTATGTTTTTAGATAATATTTGCGTGTATTTGATATTGCGGCCGACATGTTGGCAAGAAGAATTAGTATGAGTGAAGGGCAACCATCGAAAGGAAAAGTAAAGTTGCTCGTTCTGTATTAAATGTGAACGAGAGATCTCAGGTATCGTAATCCAAAGGGCAAGATAGAATTAATAATTTAATTATTTTTTTGTTATGTTATATTTTTACGGATTTATTTTTCTTTTCTTCCTCTTCTTTGCGTTTCGCTTCTTCTTCCAACTTTTTCTTTTCTTCCTCTTCTTTGCGTTTCGCTTCTTCAATAGAATTTATCTGTTCGAGTGTGGATTGGTAAGAGTTAACAGATCTTACTATACATAATCCAGGTAAAGCTTCACCAGTCGCTCTATTGGCGCGATACGCAGATATGACCCCAAAAAATTTGGGTTCTTTGGTTAGAGGATCAATATAAAAAGCCGGTCCTCCACTAACACCATTTATTGCAACCCCGTCTACTAAATAAGATTCTTCTTGTCGAATTGGACAACTAATGTAGCCAGCAAAAAAACACAGCTGATCAATTGCTACTGATGGAAATCCGCACCAGCCTACTTCTACCCCTTGCTTCACTGTATGACCTTTGCTAATTAGCGATAAGGGCTTAGGTAAGATTGGCAAACTCTTTTTTTGAAATAGAATGAAAGCAAGGTCTTTGTCTGGATAACGCCAAACTACTCTGTCGGAACTTTTAAGAAGTAGCGATTTACCCGATTGGTGATGGATAATTTTTATTGGTTCTTCCTATTCATGTTCATGAGCGATAACGTGGTCAGCAGTGGCAATCCCGCAAAATCCATTCCTTTCAATATAAGAAATTTGAAATCCTGTGCCTATTCCGCTGGGCGTTTTAATTTTAAATACAAAAGGGGTGATCTTTTCTAGTGGTTCGTACCATGTAATTTGTGACATAAAAAAATAATTAAATTAATAATTTTGTTTAGCTAGTGATCGAAGCGATACTTGGATAACAATTATTATACGAACTTTCTGGTTTCAACTTTTAATTATAATATCAAATTCCAAGCGTTTTTACAAATTTAAAACACAAAAGCTGTAAAAACAATAGTAGGTTTGCATGGTTGCACATTTTAAACATTTATGCTATATTAATTTAATATGAGTAGAAAAAAAATTATAATTTCCAAAAAAGAGCTAGAGAACTTGTATTATAAAGAAAAAAAATCCAAGTATAAAATTGGGGATATATATAATTGTAGTTTTAAAACCGTATTGAATAGAATGAGAGAATATGGAATGGAACCATTATCGAGGTCTATTATACAGAGTAAATATGAGAAGAAAAATTTTTCCGGCACTAACGAGGAAAAAGCCTATATCGTTGGGTTTAGATTAGGAGATTTAAATGTTTACAAAACAACAAATTTGTCTGAGGTGGTAATTGTTCGGTGCCATACTACGAATATTGATCAGGTTGAAATTATGAAGGCGCTTTTTTGCCAATACGGACAAGTTAGCATCGCAGAAAACAAAAAAAATAAATCTTATCATATAAATTGTTTTTTAAATGAAAGTTTTAATTTTTTATTGCCCAAGGTAGACTTGGTTGAAGATTGGATTTCTCAAGATAATAATTATTCTACAGCTTTTGCCGCTGGCTATATTGATGCCGAAGGTAATATTGGCGTTTATGACGGTAGAGCGAGGTTGAAAATAGATAGTTATGATAAAAATATAATTTTTTGGTTTTATGATTGGTTTATAAAAAATAAAATTTATTGTCCGGCGCCAAGCAGAATAGCGGTAAAAAATCAAATTTATAATAAAATCTTTGGTTATAAATACAATAAAGATCTTTGGAGAATTAGGGTAAGCAAGCAGGAATCTTTGATAATTTTATTAAATATAGTTAAAAAATACTTAAAACACAAAAAAAGATTAAGAAATCTAAATGAGTGTTTACAAAACTTATATGACAGAAGTAAAAAATAACATTAGGAACTTTTCAATTGTGGCCCATATAGACCATGGAAAATCGACCTTGGCCGATCGGTTATTGGAAATTACCGGAACAGTTGATAAAAGAAAAATGTCCGAACAGTATTTGGATAGCATGGATCTGGAGAAAGAGCGCGGGATTACGATTAAACTTCAGCCGGTCAGGATGAATTACTCTTTGAACGGCACGGAATATATTTTGGATCTGATTGATACTCCAGGCCATGTGGATTTCAATTATGAGGTTTCAAGAAGTTTGGCAGCCGTGGAAGGCGCGATACTTTTAGTAGACGCGACACAGGGAATTCAGGCGCAGACTTTATCGAATTTATATTTAGCCATGGAACAAGACTTGGTGATTATTCCGGTGATCAATAAAGTTGACCTGCCGACGGCGAACGTGGAGCAGGTGGAAAAAGACATAGTAAAATTATTAGGTTGCGAGAGCGATTCGATCTTGAAAATTTCCGCCAAAAGCGGTATGGGAGTGGATAAGGTGCTGGAAACGGTTATCCGGGAAATACCCTCGCCAAAGAATAATGACGACAAGCCTTTGCGCGCGCTGATCTTTGATTCATATTACGACACCTTCAAAGGCGTGATTGCTTACGTAAAAATTGTTGACGGGGTTGTTCGCGCTGAAGATTCTGTTTATTTGATGGCGTCAGGCGCTAAGGGCGATGTTTTGGAAACCGGGATTTTTATTCCGGAATTAAAAAAGAAAGATAATTTGACCAGCGGAGAAATTGGTTGGATCGCGACGGGGTTGAAAGCGATCGAAAAGTGCCGGGCCGGCGATACGATCACAAGTTTGAAAGCGGAGAGCGGAAAACATAAGGAAGAAAAGGAAGATCAAGATATTCAAAACAATCAGACAATCGAGCCGTTGCCGGGTTATCATGAGCCCAAACCGGTAGTTTATGCCAGTTTTTATCCGGCCGAAGGTGATGACTATTTTTATTTGCGGGAAGCGCTGAGCAAGTTAAAATTGACCGATGCTGCTTTTACTTTTGAGCCGGAAAGTTCCTCGGTGCTGGGAAAAGGCTTTCGTTGCGGGTTTTTGGGATTGTTACATTTGGAAATTATGGCGGAGCGCATCAAGCGGGAATACAATATTAATTTCATCTTGACAGCGCCAAGCGTAATTTATAAAATAAAGAGAAGGAATAGCGAGAAGGGCGAGCTGGAAGAGATCTTTTCCGCGAGCCATTTGCCGCTGCCCGAAGTGATCGCCGAAATGCATGAGCCGTGGGCGAAAGTTGACGTGATCACACCGGCGGATTATATTGGGAAAGTAATGACCTTAATGGAATCTATCCGCGGCATTTATATAAAAACCGATTATATCAACGATGCTCATGTGATCATCCAGTATGAAGCTCCTCTGGCCAATATCATCACTGATCTTCACGATAATTTAAAATCAGTCAGTTCCGGTTTTGCTTCCATGAGCTACGACATTATCGGTTGGCGCAGAGGCGATCTGGTGCGCTTGGATATACTGGTAGGAGGAGACAAGGTTGAGGCATTTTCGAGGATTGTCGTGGAAAAATCGGCGATGGAGATCGGCCGCGCCATGGCGGCAAAATTAAAAGAAGCAATTCCTCGTTCGCAATTCGTCATTCCGATCCAGGCGGCGATCGGAGGAAAGATCATCGCGCGCGAAACGATCAGTCCTTACCGGAAAGATGTGACCAAAAAACTTTACGGCGGAGATGTGACTAGAAAGAACAAATTACTTGAAAAGCAAAAGAAAGGCAAGAAAAAAATGAAAGCGATGGGTCGCGTGGAAATCCCGCAAAGCGTATTTATTGAGATAATGAAGAAGTAATAATTTAATTTTCAAGCATCAAGTACCAATTTACAATGAATTTTCAATGTTTTAATTTTCAATTTTAATTGAATGTTTGAAAATTGATTCATTGGGATTTGATTGAAAATTGAGAATTGTAAATTGAAAATTTGTTAAACCTATGGTTTATTCATCAAAAGTCATCGATCATTTTACCCACCCTCGTAATATTGGGAAAATGAAAAACCCGGACGCGGCGGGCGAGGCGGGAAATCCCGTTTGCGGGGATTTAATGACAATTTATCTTAAGATCGGGAAAAGAAAGGTAGCCGGCTCGCCTCGAGTACGAGTCGAAGCAAGCAAAACCGAAGAGTTTATCAAAGACATCAAATTTGAAACTCTTGGTTGCGCGGCCGCGATCGCCACTTCTTCAATGGTGACTGAATTGGCTATGGGAAAAACTTTGGAAGACGCAATGAAGATCACGAGAATGCAAGTGGCGGATGAGCTTGGCAGTTTGCCGCCGATCAAGATGCATTGCTCAAATCTGGCTGCCGAAGCTCTGCATAAGGCGATAGAGGAATACAGGAAGAAGAAATAACAAAGAGTTTTTTACTAACATGGAGACTGAGTTTCCATGTTTTTTATTGGGTAAATGTCACTTGTCAATCACTTGACAATTGTTTCTAGGTCACTTGTCAATCACTTGACAATTAAATATTATTGGTTTATAATTAGTTTACAATCAGTTGAATTAAAATATGTTAACAGGAGAAAAGATCTTGGAAATAGCGAAAACAAAGGGAAAAGTGGTAAGCAAGGATATAACCGCTTCTTTTGGCGTTTCCAGGCAATATGTGAATAGCATCATAGGTTTGCTCGTATCGAAAAATAAACTTATAAAGATCGGTTCGACCAGAAAGGCTTTTTATGTATTGCCCGAATATGCCCAAAAACACCAAGAGATTTTTCCTGTGCGCTTTATAAAATCATTTAAAAATGTATCGTTGGAAGAGCACAAAGTTCTGGATGAAGTTGAAAAAAAATCGCCTCTGCTTTCTAAGTTGCCGGAAAACGTGCGAAGCATTTTTACTTATGCTTTTTCTGAAATGTTGAATAATGCGATTGAACATTCACGATCTAAGATTATTACAGTAGAAGTTTTGATTCGCGATGGCGTTTTGTCTTTTATGGTGAAAGATTCAGGTATGGGGGTTTGGAGAAGCGTGATGCAAAAAAAACATTTAAATTCAGAGCTTGAAGCAATACAAGATATTTTAAAAGGTAAAACAACCACTATGCCCAAGTCGCATTCCGGCGAAGGAATTTTTTTCACTTCGAGGTCAGCCGATGAATTTATTTTAGATAGTTACGGTTATAGATTGATTTTTAATAATAAGCTTCCCGATGTATTTGTCCAAAAAGTAAAGAAAATTAAAAAAGGCACTGGAGTTATTTTTAAGATAAACATAGCTTCAAGCCGACATTTGAATGATATTTTTAAAGAATATACTAATATTGGCAATGGTAGCGATCATGGATTTGATAAAACAGAAATACGAGTTAAGCTTTATGTTGTTGGCGGCATTCATGTTTCTCGTTCGCAGGCGCGCCGAATTTTGTCAGGCTTGGAAAAATTTAAAGTTATCTTATTTGATTTTGATAAGGTACCTATGGTTGGTCAGGCATTTGCCGATGAGATATTCAGAGTATTTAAGCAAAAACATCCGGATATCAAACTTGAGGAAGAAAATATGAATGAAGCGGTAAAGTTTATGGTCGATAGGGCAAAAAATGAGTCTAATAAATAGGTGAAATGTTTTATCTCTCCGTTGAAGCTCTGCACGAGGCGATTGGGGGGCATAGGAAGAAGAAATAAAATTGGAATATTCATAATATTAATTAATTTAAAAATGTAAAAAATATGAAAAATTTCTTGCAAAAGCAACTTGAGAAAGAAAAAATAGCTACTATGGGAATTGGGCGTTCTTTTCTCAAAATTTTAATCATTTTTTGGGGAATTATGGGTATTGTTATGTTGGTTTCTCCTGTTTGGCCTCTTGGTTTAGTTTTTATAGTGGCATCTGGCTATATCTATTACCGAATAAAATATATAACGTATGATCCGCCAATCCTTAAAAAATGGTCTTATGTAATCGGGGGATTATTACTGATTTTAGGAGGATTGGGTAATTTTAATAAAGAAGCAGTAAAATGAAATATGGTTCGACAGGCTCACCATGACAATTTAATGTTATACCGAGTTTTTTGAAGGGTTTTAAGACAAACATCAAAATCTTTTAGCAATGAATTATATTATCAAAAATATTTTTTTCTCGGTTTTGCTTGTGGCGATCATTGAACTCTTATTGATAACCAATATTTCCGATTTTTTTATCGGGGTATTGTTTTTGGGAGCGAGCTTTTTCCTGTCTTTGAGCGTCGGGGGGCAAAGCTTTACTTTGGCGCGGCTGCCTTTTCTTTTTATTATCGGATGGTTTTTATTTTTCTATCTGACGCCAGGCGAAATTATCGGCAAGGGATTTTTATTTGTCACCGGCGGAGTTTTTTTTATTGCTTTTTGCGTCAGTAATTATTTTTCTTCGCTGTATAAAATATTGCCGAATATTACCGGAGAAGATTCGCAGGATTTTATTAAAAAATACGAGTTCGCAAGAAACTTGATTTTAGCGCTTCTTTTTTTGGTCGCTTTTATTTGGTATACCGATGCTTTTATTATTTATTCGGTCTTGGGCCTGCCTTTTTATATTACGCTGCTGGTGATTTTTTCCATTACTTTCTTTTTGTCCTCTTTTGTTTTAAAAGTCTATTCTATTTCAGACAAGGCCGATCTTAATCAAGAATTTTTGCTTTATGCCTGGACGAGCGGATTGGTTATCGGTCAGATAAGCTGGATAGTGGGTTTTTGGCCTTTTGGTTATTTGACAGCGGCGTTTATAATCACTATAATTTACTATACGATCATATCTGTTTTGAAAGAATATCTTTTTGGCCGGTTTGAAAAAAAATATGTGATAGCCGAATTGGCATTCGCAGCATTAATAATAATTATAATTTTTAATTATACCAAATGGCTTCCTCTATGAACCCCGTTAGAAATTATATTTTTTAACAAAGATTAGAATAATCAAATTTAAGCATATAAATTATTATGGATATTCAAAAACAGAAATTTTCTAACGGGGTGAAAGATACAAACGATATAAAAATAACTTCAGTTAAGAGCGAAGAATTCGGACAGAACACCGGAGAAGAAGACAGAGATAAAAAAATGGAAGAGTTTTTGGTTGGAAACAACCGAGGGGCGAATAATCCGATCTTTATCCCGACCGATAATCAATATAAGCCGCAAGGACTGATAAAAAGATTGAATCAGCTGGCGTTCTTTTTATTGATTTTTTTTCTTGGCGGAGCCGGCGGGGTCTGGATGGAACAATCAATAATGCCGAAGTTGGCAGCGCAAGCGCCGTTTAATAATTATGCTTTTTTCAAATCTGTTAACGACCGCACCAGTATTATCAATCAAACAAACAATGTAATAATTTCCGATGATTCGGCTATTTTGGAAAGCATCAGAAAAGTGAGCCCATCGGTGGTTAAGATCACGGCAAATTACGTATTTCGAGAAAAACTTTCAGCTGCCAAAATAAAAGCCGGCGTAAAGCCGAAAACAAGCATTGAAAACCGAAACTTTAACGGAGTTATTATTACGAGCGATGGTTTGATTTTGACGCGGGATCCCGAGAATTTTAAGATCGATTTGGCCAAAAACGATTTTACCGAAGTGAATTATACGGTAAGTTATGGCGGAAAAGAATTTACGGTTTCCGGTTCGGAAAACATCACTTTTTACGACGCGGTTGACAAGGCTGTCGGTGGAACAGTAAAAGGCAATATGGTAATTTTAAAAATTAAAGCGAAGAATTTGCCGGTGGTGGCGTTGGGCGATTCGATAAACGCGGAAGTCGGGGAAAGGGTTGTCGCTTTGGGAAATAATGTTTTTTCCGGAATTATTTCCGAGCGTGGCGCCAATGGAATAATCAGCATAGACAATAATCCGTCCGACGCGTATTTTGGCAGCGGTCCTTTGGTTGACAATAAAGGCAAAATGATTGGAATAAATATTATTAATGAAAAAGACAGGGCCGGCAATATTTTTATCGGAGTTGATGAGTTTAAGGATTTTATCCGCCAAGTCATCGGGAGCTAAAAAATATGATCGAAGGAGTGGTAATCAAAAAATTGAAGAAGAATGAAGATGTTCGGGGATGGCTGGTGGAAATTTATCGCAATGACGAAATAAAATATGCGCCGGCAATGAGCTATATTTCATCGACAAAGCCGGGCGTTGCGCGAGGTCCGCATGAGCATAAAGAGCAATCGGACCTGTTTGTTTTTATCGGACCCGGCAAATTCAGGATATATTTATGGGATAATAGGGCCGATAGCCCGACTTATAAAGAAAAACTGGAAATAGAAGGCGGCCAAGATAATCAAACAGCCGTATTGGTTCCTCCCGGAGTAGTGCATGGGTATAAATGTATTTCCGATGTTGACGGGTGGTGCGTAAATTTGCCTGATAAACTTTATGCAGGGGTTGATAAAAAAAGCGAAGTTGACGAAATTCGCTGGGAAAAAGACCCGGCAAGTCCGTTCAAGATCGAATAATTTTACTTGATAATTTGCAGGAAAGTTGCTATTATACCCGCTATAGAGCGGGTTATTAGTTGCCCCCGTGGCGGAAAAGGGCATATTTACCCCGTTTAAAGTGCTGGGATGGCGGAACTGGCATACGCGATGGCCTTAGGAGCCATTGGGAGCAATCCCTTGGGAGTTCAAATCTCCCTCCCAGCACTTTGTACGGGGCGCGCCGAATTTTAATTTTAATATTTTTTAAAATTTATGCCGTCAAAAGATCAATCAATTATCTTGGTTAATGAAACGATAGAGAGTAAAATATTTTTTATCAGAGGCAAGAAAGTTATATTTGATAGGGATTTGGCAGAGCTTTATGGGGTGGAAACGAGAATTCTTAATCGGGTTGTTCGTAGAAATATGGATAGATTTCCAGAAGAATTTATGTTTCAGCTTAATAAAAAAGAAGTTGAAATTTGGCAATCGCAATTTTTGATATCCCAAATTGGGACATCAAGTTGGGGCGGAACAAGAAAAGCGCCTTTGGTTTTTACTGAGCATGGAGTTGCTATGCTCTCCAGTGTTTTGAATAGCAAAAGAGCAATACAAGTAAATATTCAAATTATCAAAACTTTCATTAAGTTAAAAGAAATGATTGCGACTAATCGCGAACTGAGAATTAAAATTGAAGGACTGGAAAAGAAATATGATAAAAGTTTTAAAATCGTTTTTGATACCTTAAGAAAACTTTTTAAAGAAAAAGAAAACAATCCTCAAAAGAGAATTGGTTTTGGGGGAGAAAAATAAATTTATTTTTATGCGTTTACATCGTTTTATCGGAAATTTTAGTTTGGAACAAAATCGCTTTAAAATCTACGATGCGGAGATTTTAAATCAGGCTAGGAACGTTTTACGTCTCGGGAAAGGCGACAGTTTGATTTTGGCTGATGGAAAATTGAATGAGGCCTCGGTGAAGATCATCGAATCGGATAAAAAATTTTTGGAAGTGGAAATTTTGGAGCATAATATAAACAAAAATGAGCCGGAAATATACGGCGTTTTATATTGTTCGATCTTGAAGCGGGAGAATTTTGAATGGGTGGTCCAAAAAGCGACTGAGTGCGGGATAAAGGAAATTGTTCCATTGGTGTCCGCCAGAACCGTAAAATTGGGTTTCAAAAAAGAAAGATTGGAAAAAATTATCAAGGAAGCGGCTGAGCAGTCAGGAAGAGGAATTTTACCGATTTTGTACGAACCGCAAAAATTCGACGAAGCGCTGAAAAGCGCGGAGCAAAATGATCTGAATTTGTTTTTTGAAATGAATTATCCTTTATTGGATAGAGAAGAGTTAAAAGTGGGGAAAAATAAAAAAATCGGAATTTTTATCGGCCCGGAAGGCGGTTGGAGCGGGGAGGAGCTGAAACTGGTAAAAGATGAAATAGAAAAAAACGATAAATTTAAAACAGCTGGTTTGGGTAAGCTGACATTGCGCGCAGAAACCGCGGCAGTAGTGGCTTCGTGGTTTGTGGCCCAATCTTAATTAATGCTCTATTGTGTTTGGCAAAGCTCGCCAATCATTTTTTCTTGTATAGGGGAACCCCTGAACCCCCTTGTACAATCAAAAATAAATTGGCGAGCTTTTAATATCTGTCGATAAATGTTGTTTTGAGCTTATTAAAGCGCTTACATGCACTTTTAAAATTTAAAATATCGGTTTATGATTATAAATTTAAAAATAAAAAAGACATCAAAAAATCGATTCCTGTGAATCGATGCTTTGAGAGAGATTATATAAGTATAATTTTATTTTTTTATTTTGTGTTTGTTTTGGGGTTTGTTTGTTTTTTTGGTGCCATTCTTTCAGAAGGGCGATTTTTTTGTTTTGATTTTTTGTTTTGTTTGGTTGGTGTGTCTCTGACCTCTATAAAGATCAAGGATACACCAACCAAAAACCCACTAAACAAACTTATCTTATATAATCTTAAACTAAGTATAGCATACCCAAAAAGAGTGTCAATGTTTTGACAACAATAATTAAAAATAACGGCTTAGATAAAACAAAAAACGACAAGCTGTCGGTTTTAAAAATGGAATGTTTACGCGTTAATAAAGAGAAGTTATCCACTTTTAATCCACCATTGACGGAATAGAGCTTTAGCAAGGGATTTTAACATCGGTAGATTTTATTTTTTTTATTTAAAGTTATTGATACAGTGTCACAAAACAAAGCCATTGAGCGTTATATATTTGATTCGGCAGTTTTGATTTTTAAATAAGATAAAAATAATAATAATAAAATGAAAATAATTTTACATAAAAGCTTTTGTTTTTTTCTTTTATGAGCTATAATACAAAGTAGCAAGTGTTAATAACTTTAAATTTATCCATTACGACTATGAATAAAAACGTAATAATCGGAGTGCTGGGATTTTTTTTGATAATTGTCGGGGCGGTTTATTTGAATAAAGCCAGTTTTGGAAATGTAGACCCTAATCCAACGGTAGCTTCGTCTGCTCCGTCAAAATATGATAATTTTGCCAAATGTTTGACCGAAAAAGGCGCAAAAATGTATGGGGCTTTTACATGCATATATTGTAAAAATCAAAAAGCGGCGTTTGGTTCATCTTTTCAATATGTGAATTATCAAGAATGTACCGTAGACGGCAAAGCTGGGACTTTCGCGCAAGTTTGCAACGATGCCGGCATAAAAGGATATCCGACTTGGAAATTTTCCGATGGTACGGTAAAGGAAGGAGAGGTGCCGATGAGCCAATTGGCAGAAAAAACCGGCTGTGTTTTGCCGCAGTAGTCCATTGCATAAGTTCACATACATCTTGCACTCCATGAAACCCTAAATGGAGTTTTACAATTCAATCCATTCTAAATATACTGGTATTAAAGGTTTTATCACCTTGTATAATTACGCCTTAAAATACCAATATATGATCACTGCCAAAGCATTGCATAAAGCTCGAGTATTGGCTTTCTGGGAGAAGCACGGGCTGGAAGCCGCGCTTGATGCCTTTAAGACCAAGGAGAGAACTCTCTATGGCTGGAAAGCCAAGTTTATCAGCGGCGGCAGAAAGCCCGAAGCTCTGAACGAGAAATCCAAAGCCCCAATAATCAGAAGAAAAAGATTGTGGCCGGAAGAAGTGATCTCTGAAATCAAACGATTAAGATTCAAGCATCCCAATCTGGGTAAAGATAAAATTCATCCTTTGCTTAAAAAGTTCTGCCAAGAGCATAATCAACGATGCCCCGAATCTTCCACTATCGGCAGGCTGATTATGGACTTAGGGGGCTTAAGAATATTTCCTCAAAAAGTCACTCATTTTGGCAAGATCAAACCTCTTAAAAGAAAGAAAGTATTGCGTAAGCCAAAGGATTTTAAAGCAGAATATCCGGGACATTTGGTTGCTTTGGATTCCATAGAGAAATTCGTATACGGAATCAGAAGATACATAATTACCTTTGAAGACATTCACACCAGATTTGCTTTTGCCTGGGCCACCACCAGCCACGCCTCAAAAGCCGCTAAAGATTTTTTTGATTACTGCCAGAAAGCTTTCCCGTTTCCTTTTACTTTCGTTTTAACCGATAACGGCTCTGAATTCAAGAAGCATTTTAACGAAGAATTAAATCGCTTGCATTTGATTCATTATCATACCTACCCCAGAACTCCTAAAATGAACGCGCATATTGAAAGATTCAACCGCACGATTCAAGATGAATTCATTGATTACCATCTAGGAGAGTTGGAAAATCCTGACAATTTCAACCGAAAAGTTATTGATTATCTTTTATGGTATAATACCGAAAGACCGCATTGTGCTTTTCAAAACAAATTATCGCCGGTGCAATATCTCCTATCCTTGCCAAGAAATTTAAAAATTAACGAGGAGTGCAAAAAAGGGTGGACTTATACAATTTATTGACAAAATAACTTTTTTGTGCTATAAATATATAAGCCAAAAATAGCTTTAAAAGAACATTGGAGGAAAAAATATGGCAAATAAAGGAGATTTTGTGCAACAAGCAAACGCAAAACGTGGCAAACAAATCAACGATGCCGTTATTTTAAAAACGGAAAAAGGAGAATCCACAGAAACAACTATAGGAGTAAATCTCAACGGCGGAACCAACCAAATGATCGTGGTGTTGTAAATGCCAGAAGTAGGCCAAAATATATTAATTAAAACGCCTAAAAAAGGAGACATTTATAACCTGATAGTGGAAAAGGTAACCCCTCAAGACGACAATCTGCTTACCGTTGTCGGTACCCATCCCGCTGGCGGCAGTAGAATGTCAGTTACCGGATACCATGTAGTAAAAAAATAAAACTTGCCCAATAAGGCACCAGCGATATAGCTGCTCTGCCTCTTTTTTTTACAAAAAAACGGTTCTCTTCGCGAGAGCCGTTTTAAAATATTTTATGAATTGAGACTATTTTACATCCTCTAAATAAACTTTTGTTATTTTCACGTCTTCGAGAGGTTTATCATTACTCTTATCTGTCGCCACTTTGCCAATCGCGTCCACCACTTCTTGGCCGACGGTAACTTTTCCAAAAATCGTATAGTTCTTCGGTAGTTGATAGTCCTCTAACATAATAAAAAACTGACTGCCGTTGGTATTCGGACCGGAATTTGCCATAGCCAGAACGCCTTTTTTATAGCCTGCCTTGTAAGAAACAGTTTTTGCATTCAGTTCATCGTCAAATTTATAGCCGGGTCCGCCAGTGCCATTTCCGTAAGGATCGCCTCCCTGGATCATAAAACCGGCAATTACCCGATGAAAGATCAAGCCATCATATAAGCCGTTTTCGATCAATTTCATAAAACTCGCCACCGTATAAGGCGCGTCTTTCGCATAAAGCTTCGCTTTTATTACGCCTTTATTGGTTTCGATAACCACGATTTTTTTGTCCGCAATCGCGTCATATTTCGCGGCTTCCTCTTTGGTCGGTTTTTCAACTTGCTTTATCGCTGGTTTTTCCATAGTTTGTTCTTTAGTTTGATTATTTGAATTATTATTTTCATTTCTTGAGTCATACTTAAAAAGCGCCCAGCCGGCGACGGCTACGATCAGGATCACCAACCCCAGGTCTTTGATGTTTTTGTTAAAATCTTCCGTAACTTTTACTTCTTGTTGCGCTTGCTGCGGCGCTTGCTGTTTTTTCTCTTGCATAAATAGTATAAACTTTGAACGCTGGGTCTGCGACGTTAAATTTTGAATTTATCGTTTAGCGTTCTCGGTTTTAAATTATTAATTTTATTTAGTAGCCCTAAGGGGAATCGGACCCCTGTTTGGTGGATGAGAACCACCTGTCCTAGCCACTAGACGATAGGGCCCCGCAAATAACCAATAACATAATTCTAGCGATAAAATGGAAAAATAACAAGAGCTCGGCAGTTATCGAGTTATAAAGTTCATTAATTAAAATTGACTCTACTCGTCAAATACCATATAATTATACAATAAAATACGCGCTTTGGAGAATTTAAAAATATGTCAGAACTAAATCGCGAAAACTGGGATTCGTTTATTTTAAGCCACGACGGCTCTTTTTTGCAATCCTGGGCATGGGGTCAATTTCAAAAAGCCGCCGGCAAAGAAGTTCTGTACCTAAAAGAAAACGACTGGCAAGCTTTGATCATAATCAATCCCCTGCGCTTTGGAAAAACTTATTTTTACGCGCCATATGGCCCGGTTTTTGACAATCAAAAAAACGACGCGGAAACCGTCTTTGCAAATTTTTTGAATAAGATTAGATCCATCGCCAAAGATCATGATACGATCTTCCTGAAAATAGAGCCGAAAACGTCCGACGAGAAAATCGCTTCCGCTCTTCAAAACTTAGGATTTAAAAAAGCCGAAAAATCCATTCAGCCCGAAAATTCGCTGATCATAGATATCTCTCGAGCGGAGCACGAGATCTTCGAAAGCTTTGAGAAACGCTGCCGAAACGAGATCAAGCAAGCTGACAAAAAAAATGTGGCGCTTTGCACTGACTCGACTGATGCGGGCATAAAAAATTTCCTGGAACTTCTCGAAAAAACCGCCAAACGCGATTCTTTCCGGACTCATCCGATCGCCTACTATCAAACGCTTATTAACGCCCTCAAACCCGCCGGCCAAGTTGATCTGTTTTTTGCCAAAATCGGCGCGGAAATAATCTCGGGATGCATCGTGGTTTATTTTGGAAAAACCGCCTCATATATTCACGCGGCTTCAAGCGGCTCTTACCGCGCCGCCAACGCGCTGGTCTGGTTCGCCATGAAAGAAGCGAAAAGAAAGCTTTGCGAAAATTTTGATATGTATGGCGTTTCTCCGGCCGGAGCGGATGAAAAACATCCGTGGCACGGACTGACTAAATTCAAAGAAAGCTTTGGCGGCAAAAGAACGCATTATATCGGAGCGTACGATCATCCTTTTTCCGGCTTCTGGTTCAAACTTTATAAATTAGGAAAAAAATTCACCCAGTGAAATAGAATGCAAAGCATTCTAAAATCCTTACAGGATTTTATTTCACGGGGTAAATTTAAATAAATTTAATGCTTTTTCGCCCAGCCACAAAAGAAGAAGAGAATCATTGGAACGAACTTATTGTCGCCAATCCCGATGGCGGCCATTTTTTACAATCTTCCCAGTGGGGAGAGTTCAAGGCGGAATGGGGATGGCAGCCTTTGCGCTTTATCTTGGAAGAAAACGATGGTAAAAAATTAGCCATTCAAATTTTGAAAAGAAAAACTCCCTTTGGATGGATCTGGTACGCGCCCAAAGGCCCGAACTTATCCAGCTTTTCATGCGATCAATGGCATTATCTTTTGAAATCTCTGGCGGAAATTGCCGAAAAAAACAACGTTCTCCTTATAAAAATCGAACCGGAGATCGTTGAAACCGAGAAAGAAATAAAAAAATACGCGTCGCTGGGATTGATAAAATCACAACTTGACCTCCAGTTCAAGGCCACAACTTTCGTGGACTTGCGAAAAACCGAGGAAGAAATTTTGGCCGGATTCAAACAAAAAACCCGCTACAATATCCGCCTCGCCCAAAAACACGGCGTCGCTGTCAAAGAAGACAACTCCCAGGAAGGGATAAAAATTATGTACGAACTGTACGAAGAAACAAGCAGCCGCGCGAATTTTTTTATCCGGCCCAAAGAATATATTTTAAGTTATTGGAAAAAATGCATCGAGGCTAACTCGGGAAAAATTTTTATCGCCTCGCTCAATGGCGAACCTTTGGCGGCTTTATTTGCTTACCATCTCGGCAAAAAAATCTGGTACAAAGACGGCGGTTCTTCCAGAAATTCCCAAAAAACCATGTCGCCTTACGCTCTTCAATGGACCGCGATGCGATGGGCAAAACAAAACGGCTTTGAAACCTATGATATGGTTGCCGTGCCTCCCTTGAAAGAGCGCAACGAAAAAAGTCCTTGGTGGGGACTCTATCGATTTAAATCGGGATTCAATCCGGATATTACCGAGTTCGTCGGATGCCTCGATCTGCCGATTAAAAAACAGACTTATTCCGTCTGGCAAAAATTAGAACCTTGGTATCTCAAACTTCATAAAAAAATCGCCAAAAACGCTTTTTACTAAAAAAACTTTTTGAAAAAAACTTTTTATTTTATCAGCGCCTGCCTGCCATTGGGCGTGGGATTGGCCATGATCTGCCTGACCACCAGATCCAGTCCGATCTCTTTTGAACCGCTGATCAATATCACGTCATCTTCCTGTATTTTGGGCTGAAGGATCTTTTCCACCTCGCCCGCGCTATCAAACTTGTAAAGCCTGTCGGAGTGAAAATTAAGCTTTTTCAGTTCATCAAAGATAAAATTACCCCGTCCGCCGACGCAAAAGATCAGATCGAGCCCTTGTTCAAAGATCTTTCTGGCAAGTTCCCGGTGCAGATCTTCCGATTTTACGCCCAAACCCAAAATATCGCCCGCCACAATAATTTTTCGGCTGGCTTTTATTTTTTCAAAATGGTCCAAAGCGGTATGAGCGCTGTCATAATTGTAATTATCGGAATTATCAATGATCACGCTGTGCTTTATCCCGTTAAGAACTCTCATGCTGTTTACCGGTCGATAATTGGAAAAAGAACTGGCAATTTCCACCAAATTCATCCCCATTTCAAGCCCCAAAAGAGTGGCGATCAAAACATTGCACACTTCTTTTTCGTTTATGCTATAATTTATTCTTACCGGCAAAAGGCTGCCTTTATAATTGATCTTGAAGCTGATCCCGCATCGGGCGGCTCCTTTTATCCCGCCGTTAGACTGAAGAACCATATCACTCGCGAAAATATCCGAGTCTTTGGAAGAATAAGTCAGGATCGCGCACTTTTTTTTCAAAAATTCGTAGATATTCCTGTCGGTCGATTTCAAAATAAGCTTTGAATTCTTGGCCAGAAAAAAACTGATATTTTCCCGGTCAATAATATCTTTTTTCGAAGATCGCGGCAAAATTATCAAAAAATTAAATTTCAAAAAATCAGCCAAGCTTCTCATCTCCCTGAGCACCCATTGATTGGAAATGTCAAACAAAATTATTTCCGGATAATCGGTTTTTTTCGAGACCAGCCAATGCAAAGCCGCAAGAAATTTATTGATCGGACCCTGACCCGCTTCTATATTCAAGATCCCTCCGATAACATCATCCGCGTTCCTGACCTCTACGGATTTTTTTGCCATAATAAATCTTTTCGATAAAGCAAGGAGAGAGATGCTGGAAGGATCAAACTCCGAATCAAAAGAAAGAACCCCGACGATCGTCGGCTTATATAATTCAATGATCTTTTTTGCCAATAATTTTATCATAAATTTCACTTTCTGTTCGGAGGAATCTCCAAATAATTTACCAAGAATTTTGCGATCTCGCTAAAAACCGGCGTTGCCGACGCATTGGCGTATTCCGCGATCTCCGGTTCGTCAAACTTTACCAAAATAATGAATTTCGGGTCGGGAGCGGAACCAAAACCCACAAAAGTATGGACTGTCTTATCCGAATACCCTTTCTTGTTTTTAAAAGAGATCTGAGCCGTACCGGTTTTGCCTCCGATCCAATAGCCATTTATTTTCGCTCCTTTTGAGTGTCCGCTCTCTACCACGCTCACAAGCATTGACATGATCTTGGCGGAAGTTCCTTCGGAAATTATCTGGCGAACCGTTTCCGGATAATGCTCTTCAACGACTTTATTTCCCTCTAATATTTTTTCAACAATATACGGCTTCATCAATTTTCCTCCGTTGACGAGGCTCGAAAAAGCGGTGATCAGTTCCAGAGGGGTCATGGCAATTCCCTGTCCAAATGAAGCATTGGCGAAAGCCACGTCTTTTTTTGCGTCCAAATTGCTCAAATCCCCCGCGATCTCTCCCTGCAATTCTATTCCGGTCGGAACATCAAAGCCGAAATTTTTAAAATAATCCAAAAATTTATTTTTATCGATCCTCGATGAAGCAAAGATCGCTCCCGTGTTGATAGAATTTTCCAAAACCTGAGTCATCGTCTGGCGGCCATATATTTTATTTTCCGCGTTGCTTACCGGCCAGCCATCAATGATCATTTTTCCCTTATCTTCATATACGGTATCCGGCGTGATCTTGCCTTCATTCAACGCCGCGGCCATCGTAAAAGATTTTATCACCGAACCCGGCTCGTACCTCGATTGGATATTCGTATTTAAAAATGTATCGTAATTTTTTACAGCCGAATAATTATTCAAATCGAAATTCGGCCAACTGGCCATCGCCAGGATCTTTCCGGTCGCCGGATCCATTACTATCGCCGAAGCGGATACGGCTTTGATCTCTTCCGCTTTCTTGTTAAGAACCTGCTCAACTTTATATTGTATCGATCTATCAATGGTCAGTATCAGATCCACTCCATTTCGCGCCGGAACATATTGTTTCATTCCAAAAGTAATCCACTTGCCTCCAACATCCTGCTCTGATTCGATTAAGCCGCTTTGGCCTTCAAGATTGCTATTGTAATATCCTTCCAGCCCGTATTGCCCCACTCTTTTAGATCCGGAATAGCCCACAAACCCCAAAACATGGCTCATAAAATTATTCTCCGGCCAATACCGCCACGCCTCTTCCTCGCTTTTTATGCCTTTAAGCTTCGCTTCTTCGATTTTCTTTACCATTTCCTCCGGAACCTTGTGGGCAAGTATTTCATAAGAATCATTCGGCTTATTAAGCCGTTTCGCCAGCTCTTGGGCGGGAATGCCGAGAAAACCTTCAAGAACCTTTATTGTGCCTGAAATATCTTTTATATCCCGTGGAACCGCATAAACGACATAGCCTCGATTATTTACCGCCACCGGAAAATATGATTCTGTCCGATCCCCGACAAGCCTTAAGCTTGATTTGTCTTTAATAAAAATCTCTCCCCTGTCCGGAAAAAGCTGGCCCAAAAAATTATGCTGGCCTTCGGCCAAAGCGATATAAAACGAATGCCGGAGTATCTGCCAATTGAACATCCTGTAAAGAACCACGCCGGAAAATAAAAAAATTAACAGCAATGCAAAATTGATCCGCTTGTTAGTATTTTCAGCCATAATCTCTAAAAGATAAATAAAGCGCAAAATCTATCTGCTTGCTAAGCTTGAAGACGATATCAGCAAATAGCGCTGATCCGATACGCTGACAAGATTCATTTTTTCCGCGCTGCCATTTTCACTGATCTTTTTAAAAGAAGACTTTTCGGCAATGGTTATTTTCATCTTCTGATTTTCACCGGTCAGCTTGTCTATTTTTTTCTGATAAAACTTGATTTCATAGCCCAAAGAAGACGCGGCATTCGTCTGGGTAAAATAACCCAAAGAACTGACGGCGATCAAAAAGAAAACAGCCAGGCCTAAAAAAGTGTAGTTGGGTTTTTCTCGGATTGAACAATAGTTAGCTTCCATATTGATCTTGTAAAAATATTAATAATCGTTTGATATGCTTAATTTTTCCGCTACTCGCAATTTAGCGCTTCGGCTCCTGGGATTTTTTTCCATTTCATCCGCGCTTGCGCCAACCGGCCGCTTGGTGATTATTTTCAGACTTCGCTCGTGGCCGCAAACGCATTCCATCTGATCTTTAGTGCAAACACAGCCATGAGACTCCCGCCGGAAAAAATTTTTTGCTATCCTGTCTTCAAGAGAATGAAAACTTATAACCGCGAGCCTCCCTTTTTCCGGCAATACGCTCAAAGCGTCAGGCAAGAATTTTTCGAGATCCGCCAGCTCTTCATTGACCGCGATCCTCAAGGCCATAAAAATCTTTGTCGCGGGATGAACATGCCATGTCTTGTCTCCAAAAAACTTCTTATAAGCGCTGATGGCGATATCGGCCAGTTCCAGAGTCCGCTCGATCCTTTTATCTTCCCGCACCCGGACTATTCTTTCGGCGATCGGGCGCGCAAGGCGCTCTTCGCCGTATTCTTTAAAGATCTCCTCGAGCTCCCTGGCGCTCGCTTCATTGATTATCTGAAGCGCTATCTTCCGCCCTTCCTTGAGGGGCCAAGACATACTCATGATCAGAGGCTCATCGCGCTGGAAAGAAAATCCCCTGCCGCTTTCCTCGAACTGCCTGGAACTCAATCCCAGATCCGCCAATATGCCGCTCAACTTTCCCGCTTCGGGATTATCCGCAACAATTTTTTTTATATCCAGAAAATTTCCGTGAACGATCATAACCCTGTCTTTAAACTCCGCGAGATTTTCTTCGGCGATCTTTATCGAATTTATATCCTTATCGATTCCCAGTAATTTTCCATCCGGCGCGGTTAGTTTCAAAATTTCTTTCGCGTGCCCTCCGTCTCCCAGCGTTGCGTCAAGAAAATTTTCATTCGGTTTAGGATCCAAATACTGAAGCACCTCCTTTAATAGAACCGGTACATGAGCCATATCTGTAAAATATCTAAATTTAAATTTTTAACTAAACTCCCAACTCTCCCAGCTGTTCGGCGATGCTGGAGCTTTCTTTTTCAGTTTTGTTTTTATAATTATTCCAAATTTCTTCGTCCCAGATCTCGAGCCGGTTATACAAGCCGGCGATAACAACCTTATCCTTGAGCTTGGCATATTCTTTTAAATAATCCGGCACAAGAATTCGCCCCTGTGAATCAATTTCCACGTCCATCGCTCCGGCTAGCATCAAACGGCCAAAAGCGCGAGTGTTTGATTTCGAGATCGGCAAATGGCTTAATTTTTCCGCCAGCTCTTTCCAGTCCTTCAGGGTATAAACAAAAAGACAATTGTCAATTCCTCTCGTGACAACCACGGTAGAGCCTAGCTGCTTCCGAAATTTCGACGGCACTGCCAATCTTTTTTTCGGATCAATGAGATGCGAGTATTGGCCGATAAACATAATTCTTTGCGCAACTGGCGAATTTAACTTAAAAATTATTTTTTGTTTTCCACTGTTTTTCTTACTTTTCCCCAATATTATCCACTTTCAACCACAGTAATATAATTATACCCCACTTTAATCTTATGTCAAACACTTTGATATTTTTTTTAAAAAAACAAAAAACCTTTTGTTTAAAAGGTTTTTCAATAAAAACGGGGCTAAAAAGATTACAACTTATTCACATTTTATCCACATTCTCTCATATTTTTTCCTTCACAAAAAATTTATGAAAAAATCAATGATCTCTCTTGATCATAAACTCCGCTACGGCGGAAAAAAATTCTTTGCTTTCTTTGTTCAAATTGCTGCGCGTGAGCACGAGACGCGAAGCATTGACTAATTTTTCCGCGGATCTTTTTGAATATTCGAGAGACCCGATATCAATAATAATTTTTCTTGCTCTCTCAATCTGTTCTCTGCCAGCCTTATCGTTTCCCAAGGCAAGATGCAGATCTTTTTTCTGGTTCGCGCTTGCCTGCTCCAGCGCTCTGACGATCAATAATGTTTTTTTGCCTTCCCGAATATCGGCGCCAACCGGTTTTCCCGTCTCTTGGCTTGATCCGAAAACACCAAGAATATCATCTTGGATCTGGAAAGCGATTCCCAGAGGAATTGAAAAATCGCTTAAACTTTTTAAGACTCTGCCGCTGGCGCCAGCCATTATCGCTCCCAAATGAAGCGGGCCTTCTACGGTATAGCGGGCTGTTTTATATTCCAAAATCGTCAACACGTGCTTCTCGTCAATTCCATTTTTCACCGCCGCCGCGAATACATCGTGGAATTGCCCTATCGTCGTATTGAATACAATATCGCTTATTTTTTTTAATAACTTATCTTTAATGCCGCGATTAAATTTGCTTTGAGAAATAATCTCGCCGACAAAGCTAAAACACATATCGCCGATAGAGATCGCCTGCGAATTCCCATAATGCGGCGCGCTGACGGAATAATGATCTTTTAGAGCTATTTTTTTATAAATACAATGGATCGACGGCATTCCTCTTCTGAAATCATCCCTATCTATAACATCGTCATGGATAATTAAAAAAGCATGGATAAATTCCGATGCCATAGCCAGCCTCAAGGCTTCTTTTTTGTTTTTCCCGCCCAAAGCTAAATATGCGTAATACATTAACGCCGGCCTGATCCTTTTGCCGGAACCTAAAACATAATTTTTAAGATTTTGAACCGCACCAGAAGCCTCCGGCGATATTTTTTTGGCTTGAACAATTTTCAAGTCCAAAAATTTTTCCATTTCTTTATCAAAAACAGTTTTAAAATTTTTTAATTCTTGCTCAATGATCATAAATTAAAAAAACAAAAAAATGGATTTAACCATAAAATACAAAACGCTTCTAGTCTCTAAGTACGGCTCCCGCGTGCCAAAAGATCATTCCCAAGATCATAAATATAGTGAACGCCACCAGATATTCTCTGGCTCCGGCGTGAAAGATCATCAAAATGATCGTAGGAACAATATACAAAAATAAAATTCCTCCGATAATCAAAATCGTATTAAGTTCTTCCGGCTTCATCGGCGGTTTTTTATCCGGATCTTCTTGGGGCATGATTTGATAATATTAAAACTTATTTCTTATATTATACACCCAAAAACCAAAAAAGCCAAAATCCATATTTTCCTGTTTTAGCTTTTTAAGCAAAAAAATAAGCCGAAATTAATGTTCTTTTAATTCAGCTTCTTAAATGTTTATTTTTATTGGTTTTACTAATTGGTTTTTTATTTTTCACCTCTGCTAATTTCTAGTTTTGCCATTTATTCATCAGCGGGTATCTGTCTCTGCTGCTGCCTCCGGGTATTGGATATGGAGTATCACCTATACCGTCGCCGTTCAGGTCTATGCCTGTATAATCGCTGTAATAGTTGCCTACTGTGCCATTGTCCCATTGATTGTCGATGCTTGAATCATAACCATTATAGCTATTGCTAACAAGATTATTTTGGTAAACTTTGTTGTAGATAGAAGCTTCCAAAACGATCCCATAACTATTATTCGAGGCGCTGTTGCCGTTCACTGTGTTATTGTTGCTGGAATACCATATATAAATGCCGTTACGGTGGTTATCCGATACATTGTTGCCAGTCAAAGTGTTGTTGCCGGAAGAATACAGGAAGATGCCATCAATATTGTTTGAACTGATATTATTACCGATCAATGTGTTGTTATTGTTTCCGCCTTCCATCAGAATGCCGTGATAATTATTCGAGTTTACATTGTTCCCGTTCAATGTATTATTGTTGGAATAGGCCATATAGATACCGAAGTGATTATTCGGGCCGGCATTATTTTCAATCAGCGTGTTGTTGTTGGAAGCAATCCAGATTCCTGCTCCTGAAGAGCTGGCATTGATTGCAGTAAATCCTTCCAGCCTAATTCCGTTCGCGGAAAGCGTGATCGCGCTTCCATTGCTATGGGCATCTACGATAGGATTTCCAATTCCTTCCAGTATTAACTGCTTATTTACATTCACGTTCTCATAATACGTGCCGCTGTAAACATCGATCTCATCTCCGATATTCGCATCGTTTATGGCTCCCTGAACAGATGTGTAGTCAGTATTTTTATTGACATTATGCACAGGTTCGGTGGGGGTTGGAGGCGGTGCTGGCGCGCTGATGGTGAAATATCCATCGCTCGTGTCAGTACGTTTTGAGTTTTCTATGCTCGTAACAATTATCTTGTAGTCAGTTCCTGTCTCATGAGTGGCAGGAATAGTCCAAAGATACGAACCATCGCCGTTATAGTCTGTTGGAACAAATATAGCAATGAGTTCAGTGAACAAGGAAGAAGAACTTTTTTGAAGTTCAATTTTTACTGATGTTGTTTGTTTTCCCGTAAACTTCCACTGGATCTTTTGCTCGCTTCCAACCGGCCAGTTTTCTCCGCCATTGGGAGAGAGAACTGTGAGTTTTTGTTTTGGCGGGATTGGGGGTTGAAGATGTTCTTTAATAAACTCTGATGGGTTATACCACATGTCAACCTGTTGTTCATGAGTAAATTTTTTACATGGTTGCGAGTACCCGACATATGGCCAATTACCGCAAATCAAAGCTGTTGTTTTGTCTAGCCCTTTACGTATACCAAAATGTAAGTGCGTAAACAACCATCCACCATTTTCTGAACTGTTTCCGATGTATCCAATTATTTGTCCTTTGTTTATAGAATCTTTATTGCTTACATTGAGACTTTTGCCCAAATGGCCATAAAGAGTAGTTACATCACTATTTGGGTGTTTGATTATAACTACATTTCCGTATCCTATCATTGGACCGGCAAATATGACAATACCGTCAGAAGCGGCTTTAACTTTTATAAGTGGATCTGCGGGTATATCTACACCCAAATGGTAACCATTGGATCCATTTCCATCCCAGTTATTTATCCATTCACTAAAATTACGGGATGGATTCCATGGTACATCAAGCGGGTATTGGAAAGTGTTATCTGCTGCCATTACTACGCTAGAAAATAGTACCACTATTATTCCAAACGTAAGCAATGCGCTCGATATATTTCTAATTTTTTCTTTCATTTCCGATCACTTTTCTCCTATATTGTTTTTTGTTTCTCTGTTGATACCTTGGAAATCTATCAGATTCCTTGTTTTTTGTCTTTCGATTGTAGTGTGCATTTTAGCTTCCTTCTATCACTTTTTGTTTAAAGTGAACCTATATAGATTAGTATATCTTAGCTAATTTGTCAATAATTTACGCGCATAGTTATCAAAGCAATAATTTGACTTAAAAGATTAATTATGATAACTTTATAATGTTAAAATAAATAAATAAAAATTTATATGAAATTAACTATTATTGCAAAAGCTTTACTATTGGTGGGAATAATTTTAGCCATAATATTTTATGCTGTATATGAAAGTGGAAAAAAAATACCACCAGTAGCTACTCCTAGCTCTACGCCTATTATTACTCCTAATATTGATACATTAAATTTGAAGAGTTACAAGAACGAAGACTATGGATATGAAATTAAATATCCTAGTCACTGGGATATAAATTCAACAGATATATCTTTGATACAATGGTCAGACATAAAATATAAAGATTTCCTCGATTCTCCTTTTATCAACCCTCTTAGTATAAAAACGATAAAAAGCAATAATAAAAATATTTATGATTGGGTTACGGGAAAAGCAGAAAACGATCGAAATGATATTCCGTATCAAAAAATAGAGGATATAACCATTGCCGGAACTGAAACTTTTTTGTTACACGACCCAGTAACTATGGGTACAGATATTGAGGTAGTTTTTGTCTTTAAAAATGATAATGTATATCGAATTTCGGCACCCGTTGGTAAAAACGATGAACAATTTAAACAAATTCTTTCCACATTCAAGTTTTTAAACAAACAATAATAGAAAAAACGATCTAACTAAAATAAAAAAAACAATCTTTTGCGGGTTGTTTTTTAAATTATTTATTTGATAAATTTAAAGCTGGCCAAAATTTCATCTATTATATCAAGTCTCTGTAAGTCATTCTCAGACAAATTTTTTCTTTCCATAATATTTTTTGACTGAGTAACCGCCTCTAAATATGCCAGTTCTGTTGCTTTATCATCAATGCAACTATAAAGATCGGTGACTTTTTTCTCAGCATCTTTTAAGTTAAATGTAAATGATAATCCTTTATAAATTGATTGACTTTTATTATTAAAATATATTTGACTTTCAAAGACAGGAGAACACTCATCCTCATTAAAGTAATTTTTCCAAATCACCTTATTATCTGCGACTTCTATTATCTTGCAAGCTTCGCCTTTATTGTTATATATAAACGGATTTGGACATTCTGTATTGATATCATCACTACCTCTAAAAATAAAGAAATCTTTAAAACTTTGATAATCAGATGTATAAGCTGCAAATGAAAACCAATTATAGTCTGCATCTTTAAAATAAACATCGATTTTCTTTCCTGCAAAAACATTCTCAGGTTTTTTGTTAGTATTATCGGTTTGGAAAATTTCAGGTGTTCCCAATGTACTTGAATATTTAAACCCTACGCTTATATCTGAATTTCTATAGGTTATCCATTTCATTACTTCAATAATAGAAGTTACTGTCGGCTTGAGCGTCGGAACTGCCATCGTAATTGTTGGAGCTACTGTCGGCTGAACAACAACCGGCGGATAATTTTTAAGCGCAGGAAAATTAATAGCCGTAATCAGCGCTACGATAAGGGCAAACAAAACAATGATAAAAATTAAAAGTGATTTTATAGATGGTAATTTATTTTCAGCCATAAATTATTTTAACAATTATAATTTCATTTTAGCATAAGAAGATTATAATATCAAATATTTTGCAATATCCGCTTAATTATATTATCTTTATATATGTATAGCGAAACTTTTTAATCGCAAAAAAATAGCGTTGAAATTTATTTTTTAATAGATTCGGCTTTTTTATTTTTCGACCGATAACCGAAATATAACAGGACTGCTAACATAGCCGCGGTAAATAAAATTGGATAGAATTTTTTGGATGTTCATTTTTCTTTACCCAGTTAAATAAGATTTGAGCCGATTTTTTATAAACATACTCCCATGATAGGTTTTTAAATATTTCTCACGATGTGTCGCATCATGTTGACTTAAACAGGCTTCATAATAAATTAATTTCAGAGGACACCTGTCTTTAGTAGAATCCACTTTCCCTTTCTGGTGAAGCTCAAATCTTAATTTTAAATTTTTAGTATAACCTATGTACTTTTTATTGTCTTTTTCACTTAACAGCACATAAACATAATACATGAGAATTTTAAAATTTAAAATTATTTAACGGGGTGAATATTTTCTTAATTTTCATATTTAGTTTTACCTTAATACCGCCGCTTCCGCGTCAACCAGCCCTGCGCCGTATAAATTATCTCTGCCCTCCGCGCCCAAATCTTCCGCGGTTCGCTCCAACTTATTCTGAACTTCCACCGGATCCCAAACACCGTCACCGTCTAAATCCCAGGTACCAATTGAGGTTGTCAAAGCCAGGGCCGCGACGCCAGCGACATGAGGAGAAGCCATAGAAGTACCACTTAAAGTTTTATATGTTGAGCCTTTGTAGGTTGAATAAATGGAAACTCCCGGCGCGGCTAAATCAACTTCCGGCCCGCGAGAAGACCAAGAAGCGGCAACATCCGTCTTATCAGTTGCCGAAACGGCGATTACTTCCGAATATGCGGCGGGATAAATTACAGATACTCCGTTATTGCCCGCAGCCGCTACCTGCACAATTCCCGCGGCATTCGCTTTTTGCACCGCTTCTCGAAAAGATTGCACATCGGCCGTTGTTCCCAAACTCATATTTACCACTTGCATGCCGTTGGCAATCGCCCAATCAAGGCCTTCGATAATATCGGAAAGATAACCGGAGCCATTGCGATCCAACGCTTTAACCGCATAAAGATCAATTTTTGGTCCCACGCCGATTACGCCGATTTCATTGTCCGCCGCTGCGATAATGCCCGCCACATGAGTGCCATGTCCGTTGTCATCGTTATAGCTTTTAAAAGGATTGATGGTATTAAATCCTCCCTTTAAATTGGCTTTTAAGTCAGGGTGATAAATATCAATGCCCGTATCAAGCACTGCGACTTTAATCGGATCGCCAGTGGTGGCGCTCCAAACCTTTTCCGCGTCAATTCTATCCACTCCCCAAGGCAAAATTTCAGCAGGATTAGCAGGAGCAGGCTTGGCAGAAATACCGCCTTTTACTAAAGCTTCAACCACCGCATCGTCGTCAATTCTTAAAACTTCCGGTCTTTTTGCCAGGGCTTTTTCCGCTCTTGGAGACAAAATAACCGCCTTGCCATTGATTAATTTTAAATCTTTAATTCTTGCTCCGCCTGAATTATCAACTAAAGCGTCTTTCTCCGATTCGCTTAAAACTCCTTGCTTGAAAACTACAATTTTTCTTTGCGAGGGTTCACTATTAGACTGTGAAGCGAAAATCGGCGAAACTAAGCCAAGGATTGCGATTATTGCCGCACCGCCGGCAATAAAAACTTTGATTTTGTTTTTCATAGTTTTTCCTGCCCCGTTAAATAAAATTCACTAGAATTTTAAATTGCATAGCAATTTATTTAACCGGGGTAAATTTAATTAATAAATTATTTTAACAATTATATTTTCATTCTAACACAGGAAGATTATAATATCAAATATTTTGCAATATCCGCTTAGTTATATTATCTTTATATATGTATAGAAAAATCTTTAATCGCAAAAAAAACAGCGCTGAAATTTATTTTTTTTCAGCGCATGTGTCAGGACTTTTTTTTCCGTTAATATATATACCATACATAATTAATAATCCCACAATAGGATATACGGAAATGGGTATTTTCTCAACTTTTTCAACATTATTTAATGTTAGTGAGAATAAACCGAGGCTTAATAGTGCCATAAGCCTCAAGGAATGTTTTAGTTTTATTGCCGTACCTTTATTACCTCCTTTTGTTGCGTACAACAATAAACATAGCTTACTACTTTTCCGTAAAAAAGCAAGGGGTTATCGACAAATCAAAACTCCCGCAATATTGATCGCGGGAGTTTTTTATAACGAGTTTACTCCAAGTTCTTGCGGCGCTCTCTTCGAATAAAGTAATAAATTACACCGCCGATGATCAATAGAATTAAAAGACTTACCCAGATATTTCCAGTTCCCAGAGTGAAGACACTACTAACTGCCGCCATGAACGAAGATTGTTTCGGAGGCTGTTCGTTTGACACTGTTTGAGGTAATGGAGTCGGGGTTGGAGTTAATACAGAAGGCTGTTCGTCTGAAACCGGAGTAGGCGTAGAAGTCGGCGTGACCGTTGATTTGGGCATAGATTTGGGCGTTGGTGTTGATGCGGTTTTTGGCGCAGTTGTCGGCGCTGGTGTTAAGGTTGCTGTTAGAATAGCATTGATCGTATAATTTCCACTTACCGAAGCTGTGCCAACTGACACACCTTCGCCTATTATATCAACGCCTGTGAAGCTAATAGAGGCTGTGCCGGCGCTTCCGGCCTTGGCTGACACTGTAAACAATACCTTATCTGCTGTTGAACAGCTTGGCACGCCAATTAAAAAATATGGATTTGAACAAGTAGGCACAGATTGCGGAGTGACATTTCCGTCCACAGTTATGCTTTGGCAAGACAGATTGTTAAAAACTAATCTCCCCTCAACAGCGCAAACTTTGCTTCCCGAAGTGCTAACTCCTGCGGACACGCTAAAAATGTCCCCGACGGTTTTGGTCAAGCTTGCCGGGGAAACATACACGGAAGAACCCGCGGCGGCAACTATTCCGGCAAAACCGGCAACTGACAAAAAGATAATCGCTGATAATATAATTTTTGTTTTGGTGTTTTTCATATTTTTGTTTTATTTACCCCAGTTTAACATTAATAAAGCGAAGTCATATTTATCAACTTTATTATCGTGATTTAAATCAGATGAATTTGATCCGGTTTGATCCCAAGATGCCATCAGCATAGCAAAATCATATTTATCAACTTTGCCATTGCCATCAATGTCGCCCGTTTTGGATGTTGGGGGAGGGGTATATGAACCTCCTCCGCCACCTGAAGATTGCTGTACTGGCGTGGGAGTTGGGCTAGGCGTGGGAGTAGTAGGCAAATTAATCACATAAGGAAACGAAGAGATACTTGATGTAATACTATTTGCATAACAAGCAATTGCTTCTAAGGTTGACGTTGCGGAAATAACTATCGGAGCTGAATAAATGCTTGAGGCTAAACAAATGGGCGCATCTCCATTAGTTGTATAGTAAACGCTTAAAGAACCTATTGCCGCCAAGCTGACATATTGCACCGATGTATATATTCCAGACGGCACATTTGCAGTTGGATTTACAATAACAGTTCCACCAATTCCCGTGTCTATTCCTGTGTTTAAATTACCGCCTGTTGTTGAAGCTGAAGCAAAATTAACCGCGTAAAACAACGCCAGAAATATCACAGATATAATTTTTATTAAATTTTTCATAATTGTAGTTTTTTGTTACACTTTTAATCTCCATTAGCCGAGAGGATAAATAATCACTGAAATTGTCTGATCTACAATTTCTGTGCCTTTGGTTAAGGTAAATATTACGTTTCCGGTAACTGCCACTCCCGGGTATGCAATGGCACCATCTATTGAAATTTGCGAGTTATTGGTTGTTTTAATCGTTACTGTTACGCCGGTTGAAACTGCGTCAACTATCGCCTGCAGGTCCGTGATAATATTCCGATTATTATTATAGATTGGGGACCAAGGTTGTGCCAGTGCGGTCACAGCGGCTTGGGCGGCAGCGACATTTTCTGCGTCCGTGGCTTGAGCAATTGCAGGATTTGTTTGTATGCCATAGCTTGTTGAGTAAGATCCTCCAGCCGAAAGTAGCGGTATTTTTGCTTCAACTAAAATTTCAATTTGCCTGCCTGCAATTCCAGGGAACAAATCGCCTGTCAGATTTAGATATCCACCAAGCTCATTTGCTTCGGTAATTTCAAATGGACCATTACTCGCCTGTACTGAAGAATATCTGACATTATTGGCAACAGGAATTGTATTTGGCAAAACGCTTGTCCAATCAGCAAATTTCATTGCGAAAGCAGTCTCATTTGTAGGGACAGTGATATAGAATATCCACGCCCAGCCATCCTCAAAGGTGTTATTTGCTATGGCAAATCCTGTTGAGCCGTGTGCGTTTGCAACCGCAGAAATATATGTTACCGCTAAAACAGTGTTATCAACTAGCGTGGTAAACATATGATTGCCTTTGGTGCTATTGTCTAACACTACTGCTGGATTGCCCACTTTATCTGTTACGCCAGCTGAAACTGCAAGGTAGTATGAGGTGCTAAAATCCAAAGAACTTGCTGGAGTAATAATTACCTGTCTGTCTCCCTCTGCAGGAGAAACGTTTGCTAGTATCACTGAATTATCACTGTATTTACGTAATTGAATATTGGCTGAACTTACTGTGGTAGTGTCTAGTGGTTCAGAAAATATTAAAACCGGATGAATATTTAAAGCGACGCCTGTAGCTCCATTAACTGGAGTATGGCTTTCCACATATGGACTGCTGGTATCGGTTTTAGTAAATGTAACTGTCACTGCTTGCGGACTTAATCCAACGCTGGATGCTGTAACGTGAACTATACCAACTGAATCTTTAGAAAGGTTTGTTGTTGCCACACCTTCTGATAAAGTTAAAATTGTATCGCCAAGACTTCCGCCACCGTCAGCGGAAAGAACAATTACGGTTGAATCGTTATTAGTTACTGTATTATCGTATTGATCTTTTCCCGTAATAGTGATTAAGCTTGTCTGGCTGAAAGCTAAACTCGTCGGTGAGGCAATCAAAATTATATGCGTTACTGTGTCAGGATTAACCATAACATTAAATGTCATTGGAATTGCGATATTTCCCGCTTGGTCAGTTGCATTGCAGGTTACGATTGTATTCCCAAGAACAAAGAATGCACCCGATGCAGGCAGACAAGTGACTACAGGATTTACAGGATAAAGGTCAGTTGCAATCGGAGTCGTATAAAAAACAGTCGCGCCTCCTATCGCATTTGCAACAGTATTTATCGGATCGCTCGACGCAATCACCGGCAGGGTATTGTCTACGGTAAATGTCGTGGCGGAGTTAATAATCAATGTGTTTGTCGCAAGGTCAGTGCCACCAGCAATAATGATAGTTACTAAACCATCTCCGGCGCCGACTGTGTGAGAGTAAGTGTAGTTGGTCGCACTAGTGCGCGTCATTGCGACAGGTGCAACTGTATTGGTGCCAGTAAGTTCTATCGTTGGCACCGGCGAGAGCGCCATGTCTTCGCTGAATGTCGCCGTGATTATTAGCGTATCACCTTGCTTCACAAGCGCGTCGAGATCAGAGAGCGCCACCAATGTAACCGTCGGGTTTATCGTGTCGTAGATGCGAGAGAGTCCGGTCGCTACTGTATTGCCGTTGCCAGCTGTATCATGTGCGACTCCTGCCGCGATATTGACCGTCACCGCGCCTTGTCCAGCGGGTATTACATCAAACTGATAGGTACTAGCATTAACTTTGACAAAAGTACCAACCGCTCCATTAGTAACGACAATATCACCAACTTCAAAACCGTTTACATCTTGTGTAAATTGTGCGGTTATCAAAATCGGAGATGCTTTTGTCGGATTTGGTGCAGTGGAGGTCAAGGAGAGCGCGACAAGTTCCGTATCAATCGTGACAGAAAGTGATTCAGACGCACCGCTCGTGTTGCCTGCGGCATCCGTCGCGGTCGCGGTAATGGTGTGTGCACCGTCCACAAGAAGAGTAGAAATGATGCTCCACGCCCCTCCTCCCGTTGCCGTGCCGTTTCCGATTTCAGTTGCGCCATCGTAGAGCTTCACTGTTGAACCTGCTTCAGCCGTGCCGTTAAAGGACGGCGTGTTGTCGTTGGTAATATTGTCGGTATCTGATAGACCAAGGTCTGATGCCGCATCGAGATCCGGTGCCGAGGGTACAGACGGAATACCTGTGTCGAGCGTGAGAACGAGAGACGCACTCCATAATCCCACATTGCCTGCAACATCCGTGAGCCGTGCGGTCAGCAACTTTACGCCGTCTGCGCCCAACTCGTCGGTAATGATAGTGAAACTATACGAACCTGCAGTAATGTCGCTCGCTGAAAGTACGACAGTCTTCGCAATCATAAACGGCGCACCGTTGAGCCACAACTCGAGCGTGTCGCCTGCTTTGGCGCCGTTGGAAAGTGTCGTGTTGTAAGAAACCATCGTCGTAAATCCCGCCAATTCTTCTGCGGCGTTGATGTACGGACCAGCGGCAACCAACACACTCGGAATTGAAGGAGTATTCGCATCAATCGTCTTTACTACATCAGTGCCGTTTGCAGAAACACTTATGTTGCCAGCTTCATCGGTCATTATCACGCCGGTAATTTGCCATGGCGAAATTCGGTCTGTGTCACCCTCAATTACAGTATAAGTTGCGGTATAGGTTACCCCGCTATTAACAGTAGACCAGGTTAAAGAATGTCCATTGTAGGAACCGCTTACTGTAGCAACTGGTTCTGCGGGAGTTGGGGTAAGAGTAAAAGTAATCGTATTGCCAATTTTTAAAGCTCCTTCTGCCGTAGCGTCAGAAGTGATGGAAGTAATTATCGGAGCAATTCTGTCCAATACATTGACGGTTCTTACTGCGGGATCAGCGGCGTTTGGAACGCTATCAGAAACATTGTAAGTAACCGTATAAACTCCAACGATTTTTGTAATCGAATTCGGTACTACATTTATAGTATTTGGGTTAACTAGATTGATAGCCATAATACTGCTGGTAATATTTCCATCTATATTATCAAAAGCTGTAGCGCCCGCATCTGAATACGTGCCGCGATATTCAACCTCGGCTGGATTTGGAAGTATAATAGTAATTACCGGTTTGATTGTATCAACAAAATGAACAATACTATCACCAGTCAAGGCAAGATTACCTATAGATGAAATATTAACTGTCAAAGTAATATCGCCTTTATTATTAAAAGTTAAAACACGTGTTACCTGACCACTTGCTGTATTTCCACTTCCAGTAACTGTAACGGTACCTAACGTGCTCGGAATACCGGAGACATTTACCACAATACCATCATTGGCTGGATTACCATGCTGATCAGTAATACTGATAGTTAAATTAACACTGCTACCACTTAAACTTGCTTCTTGAGTATTTGGAATTGCAACAATATGTGCTTGGGTTGGAGTGCTAACATAAAATATGATCAATTGCGTCGGTAGAATCACACTTCCGTCAATAGTTGCAGTAACAATCTTAGTCTCTGCCGTACCTGATCCCAAAGTTATCGTAGTATTGCCATTTGCGTCGGTCAAAGCTGGATTGGTACTAAAATTATTACCCGAACCAGTAGACGAAAGTAGAACTGAAGCACTTGATATTGAATTATTAAACTGATCTCTTACTGTGATATTACAAGTAGATATACCGCCTGCAGCTTGCACTGTAGGATTGCAGACAAAAGTTGAATTACTTACACTTGGATAACCGGCAACTTCATTTAATAAAATTGGAAAAACATTATTATATGCGTTAGGGGATGCCACGGATGTTCCGCCAATTGTTATTCTACCTGAAACTAAAGGCGATCCAGATGTCGGCTTTACTTTTATATTTGACCATACCAATGTGCCGGCTTTATTGTTAGCGCTTGGCGCGATAATATTAAAACTTATTAAAGATGCTACGGTAGAAGCTGAGAAATGCGTTCCACTTACTGCATTATTAATATTATTAGCGAAAGAAGAATCGCCAATAATTTCAATGTCTACAATAGACGTTATATCAAATATAAAACCTGTCGGGGGCGTCAAAGTTATAGTGCCCAACTGAAAAGCTCCGTTATTACCTTCGGTCATTGTAATTGTTCCTACGCTGACACTTGAACCGCTAACGGCATCTGCTGAAACGTTTACTTGCGAATTTTGCGCAATAACCGAAACCGTTCCGCCAGTTGCCAATGCGCTATCGGCAACAAAAAAACCGCCCATTAAAAATGCCGCGGCGAAAATAATAAAAAATGATTGTTTAAAAATTCGGTAAACCTTATTCTTTAAACTAACGGGGGGGGTATTCATATTTTTATTGCTTGCCTCGCCGAAGCTTCAGCGAAGGCAGGTTAATTATTAATAATTTATTAAATTTACTGTTTGTGAATAATACTATCACAACGGTATTTTTTGTCAAGAATTTTTTCCAGATTTTTTCAAATTCATTGTCCATTAGTTAATTTTTATGTTAAAATATTAAAGCGTTAATCCGCCAACTGGCGGAGTTAAAATTATTTTATGCCATATAATTATTTTCTTGCGATTATTTTGGGAATTTTGCCCAGCATCGTCTGGCTCGCTTTTTATTTGCGGAAAGATATCCATCCCGAGCCCAAAAAATGGCTTTTGCTGATATTCTTGGCCGGAATGGCCATCGTGCCTTTGGTGATCATCATTGAATGGCAAGCTATCGGATTTTTCAATTTTCTAAATTCAGCTTTGCCGGATTTCTTCAACTCTTTCGCGAAAAATCTCGCGATTGTTTTTATCGGCATCGCGGCAATAGAAGAATTTTTCAAATATCTGGTCGTGCGCCTGGCAATGAAGCATAATCCTGTTTTCGACGAGCCCGAAGACGCGATGATCTATATGATCGTCGCGGCTCTGGGATTCGCGGCAGTGGAAAATATCATGGTAATGCTTTTGTTCTCGCCGGCTTTTTTCTTTGACCCGGCTCTGCCTCTTTATATATTGGGAATTCGCTTTATTGGAGCCACTTTTCTCCATACTTTGGCGTCAGCCATCATCGGATTCTATTACGCTCTTTCGCTCTGCAAGCGCGACCAATGCCCGGCAAACCCGCGTCTATTGATAGCCAAAGGTTTCGCCTTTGCCATAATTTTGCACGGCGTTTTTAATTATTTTATCATCGTTTCAAAAGAAACCTCGGCGATCTATTTCAGCATTCCCCTGATGATCATCGCGGTTTTTGTTTCAAAAGATTTTAAAATTCTCCAGGGAATTTCGCCGCGAAAATTCAATAACAGCTGATCATTTTTTGCGGACTAATGCTGTTCCCACCGTATTCTTAATAGTCTGCTAAAACAATGAAGGATGAATTTTAAATAAATATCTTCAATAAAACAAAAGGCGATCCTCCTTTTTGAATCGCTTTTTTTATTAAGACAAAATTAATTTTTTCTAAATGTTTTTTAAAAAATTATCTGCCAGTTCTTCACCGCCAAGCTTCTTTAATTCTTTTATTATCGCGAATTGGCAATGCAATTGTCTGCTTCTGGGGACAACAATAAAAGGAGGTTGGCTGGGGTTTCTGGTGCCTTCAAGATGTTTCGGTATTAAAAATTTGTCGTGATTGCCACGACGATTATTTCCATCTCTAAATCCTATTTTTATCAATGCTCTAATACATTGATCTCGATTAAAATCAAGTTTGCCCATTATGCTTCTTGTTTAACTCGATTATCGGCTTTTAAGGTAAAAGTCCCATAGCCGTCAAGGTTTAATCTTTCAAAAGCAATATCGCCCTCGCGTTTTGGAACATCATAGTAAGTAAGCACTGCATCGTTGAACATTTTAATAAGCTCTTTTCCGTCTTTCGCTTCCGTTATAAGTCCGGGCAATTCCTCGGAAGTTAAGACAAAAAAGCCATCAACAGTTAATTCAACGGTTAAATTAAATTTATCAGGAATATTATATTTTCTTCTTATTTCAAATGAAGAGAGAGGCGGATAAATAAAGCGAAATATTTGATTAAGCATAATGTTTATTTAGTATTAGACTTTAAATTATAGCCTATATCCCTAAAATGTCAAGCTTGCAAAGTAATAATAGATTAATCACGGAATTCTGTCAAAAAAAGTTATCCACCGCGTTAAATAAAATTTTAACACAGTAAACAAAATATTTTTTAATTAAAATTATATTATTCTTTAAAATTCGACGGGGTTGCCTAATTCCGTTTTTTTGTTAGAATAGGTGTACTAAACAACCCTATGAAATTCACGCATTTACACGTCCATTCTCACTATAGCCTTCTTGACGGGATGATCCAGATCGATCCTTTGATTGAACGCGCCAAAAAACTCGGAATGACCAGCCTTGCCGTCACCGATCACGGCTCAATGTATGGCGCGATAGAATTTTACAAAAAAGCCACAGCCGCCGGCATTAAGCCGATAATCGGCATGGAAAGCTATGTCGCCAAAAGAAAGCTCTCTGATAAAGAGCCGAGGGTTGATGATATCCGCTATCATCTGGTGCTTCTGGCCAAAAACCAGGAAGGCTACAAAAATCTGATCAAGTTGAATTCCATTGCCCATTTGGACGGATTTTATTATAAGCCCAGAATTGACAAGGAAATTTTGAGAAAATATGCCAAAGGCATTATCGGCCTTTCCGCCTGCATTAAAGGCGAGATCGGCCAGGCAATTCTCGGCAACGACCGGGAAAAAGCCGAAAAACTCGCCCGAGAATATGAAGATATTTTCGGCCATGAAAATTTTTATCTTGAAATTGAACCCCATCCAAATCTGCCGGAACAGCTGATAGTCAACAAAGCTCTGATTGAAATTTCCAAAAAATTGAATATTCCTCTGGTAGCGACAAACGACGCGCATTATTTGCTGAAAGAAGACGCCGAAGCGCAGGATACTCTGCTTTGCATCCAAATGAACCGGAAAGTCACGGAAAAAGACAGGATGAGCATGCTGGGAGAAGATTTTTCCTTCAAAACGCCGGAAGAAATGATCGAAGCAATGAAAGAAACGCCTGAAGCGATCGAAAATACTGAAAAAATCGCCGCGATGTGCGATCTCGCGATCGAACTTACCGCCCGGCATTTTCCCGCCTTTCCTTTGCCGGAAAATTACACTGTCGATCAGTATTTAAAAAGAAAAACCTATGAAGGATTGGCTGGAAGAAATAATATTGCCGTAAAACCGGAAGATGTTTTCCCCGAAGCTCTCCATGGAAAAGTTGACCCCAAAGAAATAGAAAGAATCGAGTATGAATTAGGCATTGTTTTCCAAAAAAAATATTCGGCTTATTTTCTCATTGTGGCGGATTTCGTCAACTGGTCAAGAACGGAAGGAATAATTTCTACCACCAGAGGTTCGGCTGCCGGAAGCTTTGTCTCATACTGCCTGGCGATCACGAATATCAATCCCCTGAAATACAATCTGCCTTTTGAAAGATTTTTGAATCCCTTTCGCCCCTCTCCTCCGGATATTGATATGGACTTTGCCGATGACAAGCGCGATAAAGTAATTGAATACGTCACCCAAAAATACGGCAAAGACAAAGTCGCGCAAATTGTCACTTTTGGAACCATGGCCGCGAGAGCTTCCGTGCGAGACGTAGCCCGGGCGCTTGGCATTCCCTATACCAAATCCGACTCGATCGCCAAAATGATCCCGATGGGAAGCCAGGGCTCCACTATGACGATCGATCAGGCAAAAAAAATGACGCCATCGCTCGGAGCCGCCTACAAAAACGACCCGGAAGTGAAAAAAATACTGGATTTGGCGGAAAAACTGGAAGGAGTGGCGCGCCACGCGTCAGTGCACGCTGCCGGAGTGGTTATTTCGCCTACCGACCTGACTGATTACCTGCCGCTTCAAAAAGATCCTGGCGGAGAAAAAGTGATCACTCAATATGAAATGGGCGCCGTGGAAGAAGTGGGATTGGTAAAAATGGACTTTTTGGGAATAAGAAATCTGTCGATCTTGGGACAAGCGGTAAAAATCGTCAAAGGCACCAAAGGCATCACGGTTGATTTTCAGGCTATTCCCATGGACGACAAAAAAACATTCGACCTCCTGACCAAAGGCCAAACTATGGGAGTTTTTCAGCTTTCCGGATCCGGCATGACGCGCTATCTCAAAGAATTAAAACCCACGACTATTTTCGATATCATGGCCATGGTAGCGCTTTTCCGCCCGGGCCCGATGAATTCCATTCCGGAATTCATCGCGAGAAAGCATAACCCGACTTTGATCAAAGTGCTTGATCCGCGAATGAGAAGTATTCTCGACATGTCTTACGGAATCATCACCTATCAAGACGACGTGCTCCTTATCGCCATCAATATCGCCGGCTATACTTGGGAAGAAGCCGACAAGCTCCGTAAAGCCATGGGCAAAAAAATCGCCGAGGAAATGGCGCGCCAAAAAATAAAATTCACTGATGGAGCGATCGCCGGAGGAATGACAAAGCAAAAAGCCCAGGAACTTTTTACTCTGATCGAGCCTTTTGCCGCTTACGGATTCAATAAAGCCCATGCCGCGAGCTATGCCAATGTCGCCTATTATACCGCTTATATGAAAGCCAATTTCCCAGCGGAATTTATGGCGGCGGTAATGACTGCGGAATCCGATGATACCGAAAAGATCGCCGAAGCCGTGGAAGAATGCGAAAATATGGGCATAAAAGTCTTGCCTCCCGATATCAACGAAAGCTTGAAAAACTTCACTTACATTGACGAAAAAACTATCCGCTTCGGACTTTTGGCGATAAAAAATATCGGCGAAAAATTTGTCGAAAATCTGGTCGCGGAGCGAAAAGCTCATGGCGCTTTTAAAAACTTCGAAGACATTCTGGAAAGGCTTGACCCTCACGAATTAAACAAGAAATCCATTGAAGCGCTGGCAAAAACCGGAGCTTTCGATAAATTCCTGCCCCGCCATACGATTGTGGAAAATATTGAAAAAATCCTTGAATATTCCCACGAACTCCACAAAAATAAAAGCAGTATGCAAGCAAGCCTCTTCGGCGATGCCGCTTTTTCCGTAAGTCATTTGAACTTGCCTTCCCGCGAACTGACCGCCGACGATAAGACGGCGTATTTGAACTGGGAAAAAGAATTAATGGGCTTGTATGTTTCCGGCCACCCTCTCGCCCGCTACAGCCAATATTTTAAAAAGATCGGAATTCCGATCAAAGACCTAAAGCACAAAAGCGAAGGATCTCCGGTAAAGATCGGCGCGATCATCAATAGTGTCAAAAAAATTATGACCAAAACCAATCGCCTGATGGTCTTCGCGGAAATAGAAGACCTTACCGGCAAAACCGAAGCGGTGGTTTTTGCCAAAGTTCTGGACAAAAATCCGCTGGTCTGGACGGAAAATAATATCGTCATCATAACCGGCAAAGTGAATTTTCGCGACAATGAAACAAAAATTTTGGTGGACGAGGCAAATATCATCACTGAAGAAAAATTAAAATCCCATTCTGACAACACTGCTTCGGGCGGCAATGGCTCTTCTGGCAGCGATCAAGCAAACAATCGAGATGGAATATATAATCCTCCAAACGCTCCAAAGATTTTCATCAAAATCAGCGCTGATTGGAATAAGGAAAAAATGACTGAATTGAAAAATATGATTGCCGGCGCGGAAAAAGGAATCAATCAAGTCATTCTCAATATTGAATCCGCTAGCGGAACAAAAACCCTCAAAACGCCGTATTCGGTGAATTATACGCCGGCGCTGCAAGAAACGCTGGAAAAAATAGTGGCAAAAGAGAATATTAGAATTGAATAGCGCCAACATTTGACACGCTTCCTAAAATCTCCTATTATATATTTAGAAACGATTGAAGGGCTTACCAAGCCTTTTTCCGCAAGGAACCTGCCTCATCGGCAGACTAAGTTTCTAGACAATTCACGAGCCATAAATACAGGTGGAACCGCGCAAAACAACTAATAACTAAAAACTTATAACCCATAACTTTTATTTGTTATCAGTTATAGGTCATTGGTTATGAGTTATTTACGCCCTGAAGTACTAAATTAATAGTGCTTTTTTTATTAAATAAATCGCTAATTTTATTTGTCATTTCGAAGGAGTAGCAACGACTGAGAAATCTCTTAGACTTATTATTATTTTATTGAGCCCAAGAGATTCCTCGCTCCGCTCGGAATGACAAAAATACTATGAACAAAAACAACGAAAATAAGAAAAATTATGATATTGAAATCAAACGCCACTCATTAGCGCATATCTTAGCTTCCGCCGTTCTCGATATGTTTCCGGAAGCGAAATTCGGCGTAGGACCGAATATCGAAAATGGATTTTATTATGATTTCGATCTGCCGCGAACTTTGATCCCCGAAGATTTGCCGATACTGGAGGAAAAAATGCGAAAAATAATCAATAAAAACCTGCCTTTTGAAAGACAAGAAATTTCACACGAAGAAGCGGTTATTCATTTCAATAAGGCGATGCAAAAATATAAGATAGAAATACTGGCAACCGAGGCCAAAGAACCGAAAGTAACCGTATATAAAACCGAAAACTTCGTGGATCTTTGCCGCGGGCCGCATATTGATTCTGCCGGCGAAATCGACGCTACCAGCTTCAAACTCACCAAAATCGCCGGCGCTTATTGGCGCGGAGACGAAAAAAATAAAATGCTCCAGCGAATTTACGGCGTAGCTTTTCAGGACAAAAAAGCTCTTCAAGAGTATTTAAAACAACAGGAAGAAGCGGAAAAAAGAGACCACAGGAAATTAGCCGAACAACTGGATCTATTTATGATTTCTGAAGAAGTCGGCAAAGGACTTCCTCTCTGGCTTCCCAAAGGCGCTTTTATCAGAAAAAGGCTCGAAGATTATATGTATGAGCTGGAGAAAAAAAACGGATATAGTTTCGTTTATACTCCCGCCTTAACTCATGAAAGATTATACAAAACCTCAGGACATCTTGCGCATTATAAAGACGACATGTACAGTCCTATTGACATCGAGGGAGAAAAATATTATCTGAAGCCGATGAATTGTCCGCATCATCATATAATTTTCAAACATGGGCTTAAAAGTTATAAGGACCTTCCTTTAAGATTATCCGACTTCAGCTTGCTTCACCGGTTTGAAAGATCAGGCGTCTTAACCGGACTGATCCGGGCAAGATGTTTTTCACAAAACGATTCCCATATATATTGCGCTCAAAAGCAAGTAAAAGAAGAATTGGAAAAAGTAATCGCCCTTTTCCAAAAAGTCTACGAGGATTTCCGGATCGAAGGATATTGGTTCAGGCTGTCTCTCCCTGACTTTAATAATAAAGAAAAATATGGCAATATCGAGAATAAAGAATTATGGGAGAAATCGTCCGAAATAGTAAGGTCGGTCTTAAAAAAACTTAAAGTAAAATTCGTGGAAGCGGTGGGAGAAGCGGCGTTCTACGGACCAAAGATCGACGTCCAGATCAAAAATGTGGCAAGAAAAGAAGACTCGATAGCAACTTGCCAATTAGACTTCTATTCGCCCGACAGGTTTGATCTGTCTTTTATCAATGAAAAAGGTGAAAAAGAAAAACCGGTTATAATACACCGTGCAATAATGGGTTCTTTCGATAGATTCTTCGCTTTTTTGGTCGAACAGACCGCTGGAGCTTTTCCCGCTTGGCTCGCGCCTGTACAAACGCGAATCGTTCCGATATCCACTGAAAAACACCTGGATTACGCCAAAAAAATCCACAAAGAACTTCTGAATAATGACATAAGGGTTGAAATTGACGAAACCAATGAAACTCTTGGCAAAAAAGTCCGCGCCGGAGAAATGCAAAAGATCCCCTATCTTCTTGTGGTTGGAGATAAAGAAATAGAATCCAAATCCGTCAATGTCCGGACTCGCGGCGATAAAAAAACCGAAACTCTGGAAATTAAAAAGTTCATTGAAATGATTAAAAAAGAAATCGAAGAAAAAAAATAATATGCATTTGTCAATAATTTGGCTAAAAGATTTTCTCAGAACAAACTATCTATTCGTTATTCTGGCAATATCGGCTTTCATTGTTCATTTCGCCTTCCTCGCCTACCCCAATCAGACAATTTTTGACGAAATATACTTTGGTAAATTTGCCGCGGCTTATTTCAACCACCAATATTATTTTGACATCCACCCGCCTCTGGGAAAGCTTATCATCGCCGGCTGGGCAAAATTAATGAATTTCGATCTTGTGTTTAACTTTGACAAAATCGGCGAAGCGGCAAACTCGCAATTATTTTTCACCTTAAGATTTCTGCCGGCTTTGTTCGGAAGTTTATTCGTATTGCTTTTTTCGTGGTTCGCGTACCTTGCCACCCGCTCAAGACAGATTGCCCTGATCGCCGGAGTGCTGATCCTACTCGATAACGCCTTCCTGGTTCAATCAAAAATAATCGCTATTGATATCTTCCTCGTGTTTTTTGAGATCCTGACTTTCTGCTTTTTCCTGCTTTATCAAAAAGAAAAAATCTTCAGCAAGAAATGGTTTGCTTTTCTGGCGCTAACCGGCGTTAGTTTCGGATTAACTGTTTCAATAAAATGGACAGGACTCGCGACAATCGGCGTTATTGTAACAATTTTATTGATTAAAATTATTAGCAGAAAAATGTCCGATTGGCTAAGCCCGGAAAATCATGCCGTTTCTATAATGATCAAAATCAAAGAAGCTATCGCCGGCATTGTGATCATTTTCGTGACGGGATTCCTGATTTATTTGATCCCGTTTTATATCCATTTCGATCTTCTGACCAAGTCCGGACAGGGCGACGCGTTTATGAGCGCGCCTTTCCAGTCCGAACTCAAAAACGGAAAAGAAGATACTCCCGATCCGCTTAATTTTTGGGAAAAATTCATTGAGTTAAATGCCACAATGTACGGCGCCAGCGCCGGACTGACCGCCACTCATCCTTTTAGCAGTGTATGGAACGAATGGCCTTCTGATAAAAAACCGATATATTATTGGTATCAAGCGCCGACTCCCGACAATGGACAAAAGATCGGAAAAATTTATTTTCTCGGAAATCCTGTCCTCTGGGGGCTCGCGTTTGGAGCGATCGCTCTGACTTTGATTTTAATAGTCAGTAAAAAAGAACGGCAAAAAATTACACCGTTTATGTATTTGCTGGTTTTGGCGTATTTTGCCAATATCCTGCCTTTCATCGGGGTCAAACGCGTGGCTTTTCTTTATCATTACCTGCTCTCGGCCACGTTTGCCATTCTGCTTTTAAGCATTTATCTGGAAAAAATTTACCAAAAAGACAAAGAGATTTTCGCCGCGTTGTTGATTTTAATCGCCATAAGCTTCGCCATTCTTACCCCTCTTTCGTATGGCTGGCCAATGACGCCGGAACTGGATAAATTTGAAATGGGAATAATTGATTTTTTGAGCTAAATGAACGGTCAAGATGAAAATTAGCATTGAAAAAATTGACAGCGTTTCTAAAAAAGACTAAAATTAAAGCAATAAAAATATAAATTATAAATAATTAATCAATAAAAAAATATGAAAAGTTTAAAAATCTTCGGTTTAAGCTTAGCGATGATTTTTATTTTTGGATTGACGGCCTTAGCCCAGGAAACAGCGCCAGAAACGGCAGCCGCCGTGAATCTCGATGAAAATATACAAGCAAGCGATCTGGGGATCAGCGAACCAGTAATTCTGCCGGATAGCTCATTTTATTTTCTAAAAAACTGGCAAAGAGGAATCCAGAGTTTTTTCACTTTTAGCTCTATCGCCAAAACTGAGCTAAAAGAGAAATTTGCCAATGAAAAATTACTGGAACTGAAAAAAACGATCGAACAAAATAAAAACCAAGAAGCGATTAAAAAGGCAACGGAAAATTACCAAAAAGAAGCCGAACAGCTGAAAACAGCAGCCAACGCAATAAATCAAAAAGCCAAAGAAAATCCTCAAGTGGAAACTTTCCTTAATAAATTCATCGGCCAGCAAGCCCTGCACCAAAAACTTCTTCAAAAATTGGAAACCCAGGTTCCATCGGAAGCGCTCGCAAAAATAAAAGAAGCAAAAGACGCGCAGCTGGAAAGATTTAATAACGTAATGCAAAAATTGGAAGACAGGCCGGAAAAAATAACCGAAAAGCTTGATAGCGCCCTGGATAAACAGGCAGGCAGCCAGTTTAAAGAATTCAAAAATTTGGAAGTTTTAAAAAATTTGGGAGAAAAATTACCGGAACAGGCAAGAGGAGCAATCCAAAAAGCCGAAGAAAATTCTCTGAAAAGACTGCAGAGGGATCTGGAAAAAATGAGCCCGGAAGATCAGGAAAAATTTAAAGGCTATATCGGAACAATTTCCGGCGTCAAAAAAACACAACTGGAAATATTGGAAAATTTGAAAGCGAGAATAAAAGCGGGAACCGCGACAGTTGAGACTCCCCGGCTGCAAGAAAAACTGGAGGCGGGAAAAGCGGATATTTTAAAAAAAATAAACGAGGAAGGGCGGCGAATCGGCTGTGCGGCTTGGGGCGTTGCCTCTGATTTTTGCAAAAACGGAAGAGTGGTTTTTGGCCCGGACATAAAAGGCTGTCCTTCGCAACCCATATGTATAGTCACGGGCGATGTGGTGGTTCCACCCAATAGAATCATTACTCCCGATACAGGCGTTACTCCCCCAAATACCCCTCCTGTTTTGAATGTTGGCCCCGCTTGTATTGAGATATGGAATCCGGTTTGCGGTAAAAACGGTAAAACTTATTCTAATGAGTGTTTTGCCAAAGCGGCCGGAATGGAAATAATTCGGAAAGGAACTTGTGAAACTCCGCCTATTACAGGCATACCAAAAATCCCACCGGACATAAGTATACCGGAAATTCCACCTACTGTAAGCATTACTCCTAAACCAGCAGTCTGTATTCAAGTGATCACACCGGCAATCAGTCCGGAAGGAATCTGTAAAGTATTTCCCACACCCTGCGATGTGCCAGCTAATTGGAGAAAAGTAGACAAATGTCCAATATCCGGAACTGGCACTGACTCCAAAGATCTATACTAAATAAAAGTTCTTTCTTTATCAATATCCAAATGCCCGCCAAAAGCGGGTTTTTGGATTGAAAATAAATAAAACTATGTTAAAATGAACTTATGAAATATCATATCATTACCTACCCGCCTCGACTCGCAAAGCTCATCGACGCGAGGCAAGCGGCTTATTATTACTTTATATTATGAAATATTTTATCATAACATATGGATGTCAGATGAATATAAGCGATAGTGAAAGAATCGCGGCGATCTTGAAATTGGCAAAAATCATGCCGGCAAAAAATATCAATGAAGCCGATTTGCTTATAATAAACTCCTGCTCTGTCCGCCAATCCGCCATCAATAGAATATACGGACAACTGATAAATTTCAGGAAAATAAATAAATCCGGCAAAACTATTCTGACCGGCTGCCTTCTTGAATCGGATAAAAAGAAACTCAAAGATAAATTTGACCTGATCATCGATATTAAAGAATTAACCAGTCCCAAGAACGACGAACTTAAAAAACTGCTCAAACTCCTGAACCCCGATGCGAGCGAACAAGAATTCAAAGCTTTTGATTATACCGATTATTTCAGGATCAATCCCCAATACCAAAGCAATTTTAGCGCATATATTCCGATTATGACCGGCTGCAATAATTTTTGCTCTTATTGCGCCGTGCCTTATACCCGGGGACGGGAAATATCGCGGCCGGCAAAAGAAATAATCAAAGAAGTGAAAAGATTGATCGGCAAAGGATATAAAGAAATCACACTACTGGGGCAAAATGTAAATTCTTATAAATCAATAGAGAATAAGAAAAAACCCGTTACTTTTCCCCAGCTCTTAAAATTAATCAATGCTATTCCCGGCAATTTTTGGATCCGCTTCCTTACCAGCCATCCGAAAGATATGAGCGACGAATTGATCCGAATAATGGCAAAATCCAAAAAAATCTGCGAATATGTGCATCTGCCGATCCAAGCCGGAGATGATAAAATCCTCGAAAAAATGAACCGGCGCTATACCAGCGTGCAATATCTGAAATTAATAAATAAAATTAAAAAAACATACCAATTCCGTCATTACGAGGAGCAAAGCGACGAAGCAATCTCAAAACATAAGAATAGCACAAGAGATTGCTTCGCTAACGCTCGCAATGACAAGTCGAGTGTTTGGAATCCGCCAATCGCGATTTCCACCGATATTATTGTCGGATTCCCGGGAGAGACCAAAGCGCAATTCGCCAACACCGCCAAAATCATGCGAAGCGTAAAATACGACATGGCCTATTTAGCCCAATATTCCCCTCGCACCGGCACTGCCGCGGCAAAGCTGAAAGATAATGTGCCAATTACCGAAAAAAAACGCCGCAAAGAATTTCTTAATGACATTCTCAGAAAAACCGCCCTCGCGAATAATAAAAAATATGTCGGGAAAATAGTTGAGGTTTTAATAGAAAAATTGGATGGCGGATTTGCAGCCGGAAAAACAAGAACTTTTAAAAATGTGAGGATTGCTATTCTCTCCCTTCCAAGGACTCCCCTTGGAAACTTCCAAGGGGAGTCCTTGGAAGGCAAACTTACTGTGGGCCAATTCGCTAAAATAAAAATAACCCAGGCAAGCGCCTGGGGACTGGAAGGAAAATTTGTAGAATAAAAAAAGTGCTAGATGTGAAACAAATAGCACTATGACGCCTTGAATAATTTAAGCATAATTCCAAAGTCATCAATAGCCGACCAAACGATCAAAACTATCATAAAACCAGGCAATATTACAGCCTCCTTCCACCATTCATGCGGCATCCCCAAATCACTATAAATTATTTGAGCAAGCCAATACATACTCAAAATACCAAGTATACCATACAATATTATGCTTATTATATCCTCGTTTTTTTTCGAAAAATTAAGAAAAACGAGAAATATACTTAAAACAATTAGTGTTGGTAAAATCATTCCGTTCATATTTTGTCCTCCTGTATATAAAATAAGCTTTTATAATCAAAATGTCAACTAAAAATAAAAATTTAAATGCCAAAGAAGCCCTAAAACCTCTTATTATCATCCTCGGCCCCACTGCTTCCGGAAAATCGGAACTAGCTTTGAAATTGGCCAAAAAATTCAATAGTGAGATCATTTCGGCAGATTCGCGCCAAATCTATAAAGAAATGAATATTGGAACCGCTAAAATGCCACAAGACAAAAAACTAATCCGCCTCAACGGCAGACTCGCCAAAAAATCAAAAAATAAAAAGTTAAAATATATTTTAATTAGAAAAACTCCGCATTATTTAATAGATATTATAGAACCTGGTGAGAAATTCTCTGTTGCTAAATATAAAGAATTAGCTATAAAAATAATCCGCGATATTACTCGCCGCGGAAAGATCCCGATCTTGACCGGCGGAACCGGACTTTATATTTCATCGATAGTGGATAATATTGAAATTCCAAAAGTCAAACCAAATTTATCTTTGCGAAAAAAATTAGAAAATAAATCCCTTGTTGTATTGCTAAAACAACTTAAAAAATTAGATACAGCTGCTTTTATCAATATTGATAAAAAAAACAAAAGACGCATAATCCGCGCCCTGGAAGTGGCCATCTCTACCGGCAAACCGTTTTCCGCTCAAAAAGAAAAAGGCGCGCCGCTTTTTGATTGTTTGCAAATTGGGCTTGATATTCCTCGTGAAAAATTATACAAAAAAATCGACGATCGGGTCGAAAAAATGTTTAAAACCGGATTGGTCAATGAAACAAAAAGTCTGGCAAAAAAATATTCATGGAAGCTTCCGGCAATGAGCGGCATCGGATACAGAGAAATCGGAATGTATTTGAAAAGCGAAATTACACTCGAAAAAACCAAAGAATTAATAAAATTTGCCACGCATAATTACGTGCGGCGCCAAATGACCTGGTTCAAGAAAGATAAAAAAATAAAATGGGTAAAACCGGATAGCAAAAACGGGTTTAGCAAAATCGTTAAAACCTGTAAACGGTTTTTAAATAATTAACCCAATTTTTTCTTCAGCAACTCCATTGCAATTTTGGGATTCGCCTTACCTTTACTGATCTTCATTACCTGCCCCACCAAAAACTGCAAAGCCTGAGTTTTGCCTGCCTTATAATCCCCCGCCGGACCGGGGTTATTTTTTATTGCTTCATCCGCCGCCGCGCCCAGAGAATCTTCCCCGCTTTCCTGCGCCAACTCCTTTGCTTCAATAATATTCGACGGATCCGAACCATTGGCAAACATTTCCGCCAAAACCGTCTTGGCCGCCGCTGAAGAAATTTTTCCTTCAAAAACAAGAGTGACAAATTCCGCAAAATTTTCCGGCGTGATCTTGATAGAACCTATTTCCGTTTTAGAATTCGCCAATAAATATTGTATGTCGCCAATCAAATAATTAACGACCATTTTGATCATTCGGAGATGCTCTTTGCCTTTTATTGGAAGATTTTTATCTTCGATCCAAGAATCCAATTCGGAAGCGGCTTCCTCGAAATATTCCGCGAATTTTTTATTTGAAACCAAAACTTCAATATCGCTGGCCGGCAATTTATATTCTTCAAAAAATCTTTTTCTTTTTATTTCCGGCAATTCCGGCAGCTGATTTCTTATCGCTTCAATATCGGCTACTGTGTTTTTTTCAAAATCGATCGGCGGCAAATCGGGTTCGGGAAAATACCGATAATCATGAGCTTCTTCTTTGGCACGCTGGGAAAAAGTTACGCCTTTGTTTTCATCCCAACCGCGAGTTTCTTGAACAATTTTTTCGCCTTTTGTAAGCGCTTTTCTCTGGCGAACAATCTCATACTCAATGGATTTTTCCACCGCTTTAAAAGAATTGAGATTTTTAATTTCCGCTTTTGTTCCCAATTTATCGCTGTCTGATAAAGAAATATTTACCTCGCAGCGCATTTGCCCTTTTTCCATATCAGCGTCGGAAATATCCAAATAACGAAAGATCAGCTGAAGATCCTGGCAAAATTTCTTCGCTTCGCCGGACGAAGCAATGTCGGGCTCAGTCACCAATTCCATCAATGGAGCGCCGGCCCGATTATAATCGATCAAGCTATAATCGGCATTATCGGGATGCAATAATTTGCCCGTATCTTCTTCCAGATGTATTCTAGTAATTCGCACCCGTTTAACTTTTGCAGTTTGTAATTTAGAATTTATTTGGGATTTGGGATTTGGGATTTGGGATTTATTAATATCACCATTATAATCTGTGATATTAATATCAAGATATCCCTCTTTGCTCAACGGCTTGTCATATTGCGAGATCTGATAACCTTTCGGCAGATCCGGATAAAAATAATTTTTTCGGTCGAATTTTGAAAATTTATTTATATTACAATTTAAAGCCAAAGCCGCCCTGACCACCAGCTCTATCGCTTTTTTATTTGCCAAGGGCAAAGTTCCCGGCTGGCCGGTGCAAACAGGACAAATATTAAAATTCGGCCTTTTTTCCAGCGCGTTATTGGCGCAACCGCAAAACATTTTTGAGTTTGTTTTTAGTTCAACATGAATTTCCAAACCGATAGTAGGTTTATAAACCATAAATAAATATTAAATGGCTAATCTTTTTTTATACTCTTTGATCGAATTTGTGTATCGTTCTTTGTCTCCAATTTCCTTCATTTCTTGCGCCAGTCTTTCAAAGCTTTGTAAAATATTTTTTTTCTCTTGATTGGTCAGCAAGCTCTCGATCACCGGATATAGGGTTTTTTCTTCCTGCATAAGATGGCTGCCCAAAAGCGAGCTATAGGCATATAAATTTTTTACTACGGCCTTTTTCGATTTTTTACTGAAAATGCCCGCCGCGACCGATTCCCTGAGAAGATCCGCGACACGCCGCACTTGTTCCGCACCTTCCTCGTGCTCTCTGATTATCGAACTGATATCTCCTCCGCTCCAAGGCGCTTCTTTTTTCTCAGCGATTTTAAACAAAACGCTCTCCTCCGTCCGCCGATGATATTTATGATTAAAATTCTTGATCAAATTCATACTGCCGTTCAATATGTCTAAATCGCATTTTCCGCCTTTCTCAAGCGAACCGGCGCATGCCTCCAGCACTTTAATAATATCCTTGATGATCTTGTGGTCTTTTTTTAAAATATCAGTTGGCTTCTGGGTCTTATAATTAGTCATAAAAAATTATTTATAAATTATTATATTACTAGTAATGTTAGCGTTAAACGGAAGAATTGTCAAAGCTTCTAACCCCTAAAGCGCTCATAAAATTGATTTGTTTAAAATTTTAATTCTTTATCCTGCGAATATTCTAATCCCAATTTAATCGCGAATTCCGCTTTTTCCAGCTCTACGCCAAGATCAAAAGCGTGAGATATTACGGAAACAGTATTGGCGGCGGCAAGCTTCGCATACAGCGCCATCGCCGATTTTGGGATCATGCCGTCCTGCCTGAATTCTTCCAAAAATCTTCCATCCGGCGAATAATGTTTTGCCACGATCTCTTTTTTATCCAACGAGATCATAAAATATCCGCGCGGATCCAGTATAACCTCGAAATTATTGCCATGATCTTTGACTATTTTTTCCGCCGCACTCCACTCATTATCGTAAATATGCGCGCAATTGGAAAATACGGTCAAAGTGCCAATTTTTAAATTTAGCTTATCGGCAATATATTTCTGCAACCGCCTTAAGCCAAACGCATTCAACACCCAACCGGAAAACACCGCATGGCTTCGGAAATACGCGGTCAGATTCAATTTATCGCCGAGCGTCGCGGCCTGCACCATACACATACAAGGCGCGCGGCTTGCCTTGTGATCAACCGCCAGATCAAACATCATAGCCACTGCCGCCCGATCAGTCGGATATTTTTTTAAATATGGAATGATCACGTCTTCCACTTGATTAATTCCCTTATAATTCCAAAGCCGCTCGCCATAAGTATAAACCTCATCCCCTTTATTGCCATTCAAAATATACTGGCAATATTTCTCGATCTCTTTCTTGCAAACTTGCATATAAGGAAATATTTTCGGATTGAAAGAATCCTCGTCCGTAACGACCGCCGCGATATTAAAAATTTCCCGCACACTGCCGCCATAAAAATTATTCCGGATCGTACCGAAGCGCTGGATATGCTTGAGTATTTCAAGCCACGCTCCGCCGATATATTTATGGCGTATAGGAAACACGGTATCTTCGCCGGGGAAAGAAACCGCCAGATCATTTTTAGGTTCAGGAAATGTTTGCGGCTCGGAAAAAGGTTTTCCTTCCGGCTTATAATTTTTGATCTTTTCGATGATCTTTTCCGCATCGGCGACGCCAATAAGATTCTCGCATTTGACATTTTTCCTCACCATTTCGATCGCCTCAAGCGGAATTTCTTTATGGATCGCGGCAAAATCATTGCCGATAATATTATTGTCTTTGTCCACGCCTTTGGCAAAAAAATCCACCAGCGCTTTGCCGGATCCGGAAAGTTCAGTGCCGCAAACAATTATATAGCGAATGCGCGGATTTGCCAGAATATTCCGCAAAATAAAATTTATGCCTTCCTTGGAATAGAGCTGACCGACCACGGAAAAAAGCTTTGGGTCGATCTTGTCCGCGATTAATTTCGCCGGCGTCCAAAGAGTAGTAATTCCAATTTCGCTTTCCGGATTACCCTTGATCAGGCTATCCGAATAATATATCGGCCAGCCGATATCGCCGGCGCAAGCGAATTTTGTTTTTTGCTTATCCTTTTCCATATTTTTCGATCCATTGGTTGATTATCGGAATCGTTTTGATAAAATTTTTATGCACTTTTATTTTTTTCTTCGAGATCTCTTCCGGCGCGATCCAAATAAAATCTTTCACGTCATATTTACGCTCCAAAGCGTCAAAAGATCTTTTAAGCGTTATTTTTTGCTTTGGGGAAAAATGCGCTATGCAAGTCGCAATCAAAATAAAAATATTATGCTTTTTGTAAGGATTATCTCCTTCGGCATAAGAGATCCTGACATCGATCAATTGCGCTTCGCGAGGATCAACCGAAACATCAACCTCCTCTTTCGTTTCACGGATAGCCGCGTCCAAAAATTGCTCTTTTGCCTTATAATCAACTTCCCCGCCCGGAACAGTCCAAATATTGCGATTATTTTTTTCTTTGGTCAGTAAAAGCTGTCCTTCTTCGTTTATCAATACCATTGAAGCAACAAAATAAGTTTTTTGCGGCGGAAATTCCAGTTTTTTGTTATTCTTCTTCATTGCTTAAATTTACCATATTTAAGATTTTTTTTCAAATAAAAAGAAGGGTTAATTTCCTTCTCTAAAAAATAAATCCAGTTTAGCTAATGTTTCCTTTAAAGCAGGATATACATTTATTTTTCCATCTTCAATATCTTGCAAAATGTCTGGTACGGGTTTCACTAAAACTTTTACGATATCACATCCTTTTTCCGGAACAGCATTTATTCTGATCTTTTTAAGTTCTTTGTCTGTAATAAAATACAGATACGAAACTATCACAGAAGTTATGCCTTTTTCTTCATAGGGACTGCCTTTTATCGGATACCCTATTTGAGCATCAAAGATTTTTATCTTTTTAGAATTTAGCTTAATGCCCATTTCCTCTTTTCCGGCTTCTCTTATAACCGCAGTCTTAAAGGTTTCCGATAATGAATATAAAAGTTCTCCACCTGGGATAACGTATATATTTTTACTCTTCCTTTCTTCGGTCAAAACCAATATGACTTCTCCAGACTTTGTTACCAAACAAATATTGGCAAACAAATAAGCTAATAGCGGCAACCATTTCATCTTTTTTCCATATATTATAGATGAATCTGCAAGTATGCCATTTTTAATAATCTTCTTTTCTTTCGTTTCTATTCCTCCTCTATTTTTATTCAATTTTAAAAAGACTTTTAAGGTCTCTTATATCAAAATACTAATACTAAATCTTAATTATGTCAACTCCCCCGCTGGCCATCACTCTTTCCCCGTCGAAAACCGATGAACCGCGGGTATAGACAAGTTTTTTAAACCCCGACAAAGCTACCAATTTCGCGCAAGCCGGACAAGGAAAGTGAGTGACAAACAATGTCGCGCCTTTCAAAGACGCGCCTTCATTGGCCGCCAAAGAAATGATCGTTGCCTCGGCATGAGTAACACTGCAAATCTCCGGGCTTTTTCCTGGAGCGATAGGGTCGCGAATACAGCCGATTTTATAACATTCATCGTCATTGGGCATCATCCTGTTGAATCCCTTAAATATCACTTTTCCGTCTTTTACCGCCACCGCCCCGACTTGCCGCCACCAGCATTTGGATTTTTCCGCTTCCGCTTGAGCTTCGGTCATAAAGCCCTGATATTCCGCTAATTCTTTTGGAGGAATATCCGAAACTTCTTTTTTAAATTCCTGAACGCGCGAATCTTTCCATCGCAATCTAATATCAAAATATTCTATAATATCTTTATAATTTCCGAGATATTTTTCCGCGAAATTTTCGCTTTTGTCGCCTTTTAAAATGATTATTTTTTCAGGGCTGATCTCCTTGATAATATCGGCGAAATTGTCTTTTTCAACCGTAAAATATTTTTCCGCGCCTAAAAATGAATTTATTATCCGCTCGGCATCTTCCGCTGAAACCTTCCTGATATCCGGTTCAAGCGCGGTCAGATATTTGATCAGATTATCCCCCAAAATCCCGACAAAAAATTTACTGTGCTTATTCTGACTCATTTCAGCCAAAAAATCGGCATAACCTTTGTGAAATACCGAAAACTCGCCGATAATTAAAATTGAATTTGTAAATTTTTTCATATAGTAAATAATAATGTTTCGGCAGGATTAAATTTTTCGCAAAAAGCGCATTTTGGCGACAATATTAACAAAATAATTTATCTAAAGTTTCATGTCGCCAAAATTCGAGTGAGGCAATTTAAATCAATGTATAATAATTATTGTCACAGCCGAACATCTTTTAAGAAAAATTTAATCCTGCCGAAATTTAACACACAATATTTCACCCTATCGGAAACCAAACCGCATTTGCCCGCTTGGTTTTTTTGTTTAACTTTGGCACGATTAAATGGAAATGCAAATGACAGACGGTCGAACCCGTATAAGCCGTATCGCCAAAACGCAAAACCAGTCCCCCTCCCTTGATCTTAAATTTTTTCTCCGCCCAAACTACCAACTTCATTACGCTCCCAAAATCAGCCAGCTCAAGAGCGCTAAATTTTTCCTTATGCCGCAAACTGATGATCAAAAAATGATATTCGGAATTCTTATACGGCCAGCTGCTCAAGGTAATCAGCCAATCGCCGTTTTTTTTCAATATCGGGTTTTTGTGATAAATAAAATTTTCCGGACAAAACGGACACTTGCCTTTTTTCTGGATAGTTTCCAGAGTTTTCCGATAATCCTTGGTTTTCGCGAACCTCAGATCAACAACTTTTTTAAGCATAATACGGCTTTACTGTCTGTCATGGTGAGCCTGTCGAACCATGAAAAACGCAATTAATCACCCTTCGACAAGCTCAGGGTGACAAAATATCTTATAATTTAGCGTTGGATAAAACATACTCCAGTCTTTTTTTGAATGTCCTCTCGATAATAAGCGTGGTGGAAGTTTTTTCCGCCTGGCGCTTGAGAATTTTCATTGTTTTGACATATTTCTTGATCTCTTTGATCTGATTCGGCGGATAACTTTCCTTAACCGCCACAAATACATCCGGATGCGCCATTTTCAAAAGTTTCATCTGCCACGCGCCTTTATCGTCCACATCGTCAACAAGCGTCACATAATCCACAAAATTCTGATAGCTCAACATTTCCATTCTTTCGTCTTCCGGGATCACCGGCCTCAAAGGATTATTTTTGTAAAGCTTGATCGCCCGGTCGCTGTCCGCGCCGACGATCAAAATATCCCCTTCGCTTTTAGCCTTATGCAAATACCGTAAATGCCCGATATGCAGCATATCCCAAGACCCAATCGTGCACACTATCTTTTTACCCAGAATTTTATAAGCATTGATTATTTCCGATAATTTTTTATAATCCGTAATAACCTTATAGCTCATGTCGAATTTATCCATAGTTTTTAATATTAAAGTTTTAAAAAAGACATTGCTGTCTTAATATTATAGCAAATTTTAGTGGAAAATCAAATCAATTTTTAGCTAAACTTTTTCATGCTTAATTTAAAACTCTTCGTCTTTAGGTTCCCGATTAAAATCGCCGCGCCGCTCGCCATTGGCACGAAAATCAGATTTCCGATCAAATTATTCTTGAAAAATGGCAATCCCATAATATAGCACTGGATCAATCCGTCCAAAGTATGCGGATACATTCCGGAAACCAGCCACCAGCCGAAATTAGTATAGAGAAAGAAAAAAACCGAAGAAATAATTCCCACTCCGGCCAGTCCCAAGATTCTCTTACTGTCATTGCGAGAAGCGAAGCGACGAAGCAATCCTAAGATTTTTTTTATAAGCACGAGATTGCCGCACTCACCGCCTGCTGGCGATTCGCTCGCAATGACAAATCGAGTTTCATATTTCTTATATGTCATTCCTAAAATCCCTATGATCGCGAATGCGCTCCAAGTAAAGACCATAACCGGCCCATTGCCGATAAAAACATCAGTTATGGCAATGATCGAAAGCGGCACGACAATTCCCCACGCCCGGCCCAAAAAAACAGCGCTGACCAAAGTAAGCGCGGTAATGATCTCAAAATTAGGAATACCGACGAATTTTAGCAAAAAAAATCTGGCAATCACGCCAAAAATAATTATTCCCAAACCAATGATTAAACTATATTTTATGTTTAATTTATTCATAAGATTAGATGGGCGGTTGGATATTGTTATCTCACAGTTTCATGGCTTTCCCTGATTGCATAATTATCCAACCGCTTTCCTTTCAAGGTTCAAATTTTCCTCAGATGCGAGTATCTGTAGTCTATTCATAAATTAAGATAACGAATCTCATTTATTTGGATTCTCCTCGCTCAATATCTCAATTCACGGCTATCCTTGCCTCGATTTAAGAACAGCTTAAAAACAAATTTAGTTTTAATAAATTTGCCTAAGAGCTATTTTTAAACAAAATTAGAATTCCGGCACTTTTTCAAATTTCCATTCCACCTTATCGCCCGCTTTTATTTCCTTCTTATCCGCCGCCACCTCGCCCAGTTTATCATTGACATAATACTGCCAATATTTATTATCCGTACCGCTTTTTATTCCGACAATACTATCAACCAGAACGCCAAGCTTCGGAAAGTTATAATTATATGTTAATTCAATTTTATTCTTTTCAGTATGGCTTTTTAAAGCTTCAAAAACCGTCGTGCTGCTTGTATCACTAATCGTGTATTCAATTTTTATATTGCTATCCTTACTTGCGACTCTCGAGCTGATAACTCCAAGAGCAATGATCACCAGCAATATTCCCAAACCTATCAATATAATCCTTAAAACATTTTTTAAATTGATTTTAAACATAATGGGTTTATTTTAAGTTTATTTTTTTACTGAAAAATTAACTTTTAAAGACGGACCCATAGTGGTCGAGATCGCCGCTCCCTTGATAAATTCGCCTTTGGTGGCGGCAGGCCGGGTATTTTTCAAAGTACTCAAGAATTCAATGAAATTTTCCCTGAGTTTTGCCGGATCAAAAGATATCTTCCCGATAGAAATATGCACGTTTCCCGAATCATCGGAACGAAATTCGGCTTTGCCTTTTTTAAGCTCGCCGACAACTTTCGCGATATCCATAGTCACGGTTTCCGTTTTCGGCGAAGGCATCAAGCCTTTGGGACCCAAAATTTTGGCGATCGGAGCCAGTTTTTTCATCATATCGGGAGTGGCCACCGCGATATCAAATTCGATCTTTCCCGTTTGTTTTATTTTCGCGATCAGATCTTCCCCGCCGACTATATCAGCGCCGGCTTTTTTTGCCTCTTCGCCTTTCGCGCTTTCCGCGAATACGGCGATTTTTTTTGTCTTGCCCGTTCCATTCGGCAAACTGACCATTCCTCTGATCGCTTGATCGGCTTTCGAAGCGTCAATTCCCAATTTAACATGAACTTCAACCGCTTCATCGAATTTAGCGCTGGCTAAATCTTTTAAAGCCTTGAAAGCTTCATCAATATCGTAAATTTTCGTTTTATCGACTTTACTCTCTAGTTTTTTGTATCTTTTTGATCGAGCCATATTTTTTCCTTTCGTGGTACGAACGTTTTTTAAAAAAACTCCCACAAATTAAATTAATATATTATTTATTTTTCTGCAATTGTTATTCCCATATTTCGCGCCGTACCTTTGATTATCTTCATCGCGGCTTCAATATCATTGGCATTCAGATCTTTCATTTTTTTCTCCGCTATTTCTCTGATCTGTTCGTTTGTCACTTTCCCGACTTTTTTCTTATTAGGCTCGCCGGAACCTTTTTCTATTCCCGCGGCTTTTTTGAGCAATTCGGCGGCCGGAGGGGTTTTAAGAATAAAAGTATAAGTTTTGTCGACAAAAACGGTTATTTCAACAGGAACGATATCACCGGCCATCGCTTTGGTCGCGGCGTTGAATTTCGTGCAAAAATCCTGGATATTAAGCCCGTGCTGTCCGAGCGCCGGACCAACCGGAGGAGCCGGAGTCGCTTTCATCGCCGGAATTTGAAGCTTGATTTTTGTTTTTATTTCTTTTGCCATATTTTTATTTTATATTTTCTTAATTTGTAAAAAGTCTAATTCGATCGGTGTTTCTCTGCCAAACATAGAAACCAAAACTTTTATCTTTCCTTTTTCTTCGTCCACTTCGCTTACCTTGCCGTCAAATCCCTTGAAAGGACCATCGACAATTTTTACCGCATCGTCTTTTGCCACATCGATCTTGTATTTAGGTTCCGAAACGCCCATTCTCTTTTTTATAACTTCAATTTCTTCCGGCGAAACCGCGGTAGGAGTCGTGCCCGAACCGACAAATCCGGTAACATTCGGCGTGTTCCTAACCACGTACCAAGAATCATCGGTGACGATCATTTCCACCAAAACATAACCGGGGAAAATTCTTTCTTCGATGATCTTTCTTTTTCCCGCTTTGATCTTTATCTTCTTTTCTTTTGGCACTAATACATTGAGGATCTTATCCTCCATACCCATAGATTCAATGCGCTGCATTAAATTTCGCGTCACGTTGTCTTCATAACCCGAATAAGTATGGATCGCGTACCAATTCTTGCCTTGTTGTACTTGTTTTGACATATTAAATTTTCAATAAAAACGTCTTGATTAAATACATAAAAATATAATCCACTCCGCCTAAAAAAATAGAAAATGCGATACTGACCAAAATAACGGACATGGTATTCTTGATCAGGTCCTCTCTTGAAAGAAAGGTTACTTTAGTAAGCTCTATTTTTACTTCCTTAAAAAAATTAATCGGTTTTTCTATAATATTCATATGTTTCTTTTTACATTACTGACTCAAACTAACCACTATAAAGCTGGGGGATTTTAAAAAACCCTCGCTTGGGTTTTACTTTATATCTAAATCCATTATACTTCATTGCCAATTTAATGTCAACCCTGTCAAACAACCTTTAATATAAAGAGTTTTATGATAAATTAAGAGCCTAAAAACGCAATTTTTCAGCTGGCACATCGACCGCTTTTACACTGGTATTATGAATATGAACCGCTGTGATCTCGTCGCGAAGGGAATAAAAAATGGTCGCCGCCATAATCGTAAAAAAGCTGATCAGTAAAAAAATAATCTTGAATCCGATCGCCGCCGCGATCACTCCGCCAATAGCGCCGGAAATCCCCGCTATAAAACCAAAAGAAGTGCTATAAACGCTCCATTCATACGCTTCTTTCCCTTTATCAATATGCCTGGTATAAAGCCCGAACCAGGCAGGAACCACCAATGCCATCCCGATCGCGTACAAAATTTGAAACGCGTATATGTGCCATGGCAGCGTCGAAACCATATAGCCCAAAGGAACCAAGCTGACCAGCAATAAGCCAAAAAATACCGCATAAAAATCATCCTTTTCTCCATGGTTCCTGTCGAGATATTTCGCGAATGGCATCTGAATAATGCTTTTCACGATCCAATAAACCGCTGCGGCAAAACCTGCCACCATTATATCCCCTCCCTTGATATTTTGAATTATATAAATCGCAAAAACAGGCGCTATCAAACCCCAGCCGCTATTCAAAAAAGCGTCTCCGAGCACTAAAACTTTAATAATTTTATTTACCGACTTAAGCATTTTTCCGCGTTATTTTAATTAAGATATTTTGCCCGATTTTTTAAATGTTCCTCATAAGTATTGCCATAATAAGCCTTTCCGTCCGGAGCGTGCAAAAAATACAGATAAGAAGTCTTTTTCGGCCAAATTACGGCTCTTACCGCATCAAGTCCGGGATTATCTATGGGTCCCGGAGGCAATCCGATATTTTTGTAAGTATTATACGGCGAAGAAATTTCCAGATCCGAATAAAGCGCCTGAGACATATTCTTTTTGGTAATAAAGTTTATTGTTGAATCGGCTTCCAGGGCTTTCCCCATAGCCAGGCGATTTTGAAAAATCCCCGCGACAATCTTCATATCGCTGGCGCCGTTGGCCTCTTCCTGTACGATCGAAGCGAGAGTCAAGACTTCAAAAATTGTTTTGCCCTGCCTGGCTATTTCGGCTCGCATTTCCAAATCAACTTTCTTGTCAAAATTATTAAGGATTTTTTCGATAATTTCCTCCGAAGTCGTTTTTTTGTAAAAAATGTAAGTATCGGGAAAAAGATATCCTTCCAAGCTCGCGCCTTTCGGCTTATCAAGCAAAAAATCATATTTATAATACCTTTTTAAATTTTTTTCCTGTACAGCCTCTTCAAGCTGGCCTTTTTTTAATAAATCATTTTCAACAAAAATTTCTTCTATTTCCGCGCTGGTAAGCCCTTCAGGGATAAAAACGGTGGCTTCCTTCTCGACAATTTTTCCTTTTGAAATGATATCCACGATTCCGGGAATGTTCATCGCCGAAGACAAATTATACTCGCCGGCCTTGATCGAACTTTTCAGTCCCGATTTCCAAAGATAGAATTTAAAATAAAAAGAATCTTTGATAAGGCCTTCCTTGGCTAAATTCTCGCCGATTTGCCTGGCGCTTTCGCCTGTTGAAATTATAAAATTCCTGTAAAAACCTATTTTCTCGACGGGCTTTTCAACTTGATCCGCGACATAAAAATACATGCCGGCAGTTATTGCCGCCGAAGCAAATAATAAAATTATTATAATAAAATTAATTTTCTGTATAGACATAATGAATAATAAAGCAAAATCCTTAAATTACTTAGCAACTAGCGGCACAAAAACGAATCCCGGATATTCATATTCTTCAAATTCTTTTTCCGATTTTTTTACGAGAAGCCACACGCTCCCCGCGTATGGTATCACGAGACGGCCTCCGATCTTCAGTTGCCCCAAAAAAGTTTTGGGCGCGATGGATGACATAGCTCCGACGATGATCTTGTCAAAAGGCGCTTCTTTTTCGAATCCTATGGAGCCATTAACGGGAATGATCTTTGCGATTCCTTTTTCGATAAAACCATACTTGGCAACGTTTTTTTTCCCGAATTCTTTAAGCGCTTTGATGATCTCAAGTCCGAATACCTGGCCGCTTGCGCCCACAATCTCGGCCAAAAGCGCGGTCTGCCAGCCGGATCCCGAACCGATATCCAGTATTTTATCCCCTTTTTCCGGTTTTAACAATTCCAACATAAAAGCCACTGTCAGTGGCTGAGAGATCGTCTGTCCGTATCCGATAGGCAAAGGGGCATTAACATAAGCTTCCGACTTTGATTCTTCCGGCACGAAATCCGCGCGATCTATTTTTCTAAACGCATCAATGATGCGCGGGGTCATAAGATACCCTTCATTGATCAGATCATCAATTAATTGTTTTGATGAGTTCATATGGTCGTTAAAATATTTATGCGCCAAATTTTCTTTGCCGCCTGCCATATTCCTCAATCGCCGTGCGAAAATCTTCCACCGTAAAATCCGGCCAATATTTATCCAAAAAATACAACTGAGTGTCCGCAGTTTCCCACATCATAAACCCCCCCGACAAATGAGGATCTCCTCCGGTTCGTATCAAATAATCAACCTTCGGCAATTGCCTGGTAAAAAGATAGTTTTTAATCGTTTCAACCGTAATTTTTATTTTCGGATTTTTTATCGCTTCTTCCGATATTTTTCTGACCGCCTCTTCCATTTCATCAATTCCGCTATATGCCAGAAAAACATTAAAAAAATGTTCATTGTATTCTTTGGTCACCTCTATCGCGTGTTCAATCGCTTTCTTAACATCTTCGGGAAACAATTCACGCCATCGGCCGAAAACATTCACCCTGATCTTGTTCTGATGGATGTCTTTGTCTTTTGCCAGGTCTGTAAAATTATTTTTAAATATTTTAAACAAATATGAAACTTCTTCTTTTGAGCGCTTGGCAATATTGTCCAGAGAAGAACCCCAAAAAGAAAAATGTGGAATTTTCATCCTGACCGCTTCTTTGATCATCTCTTTAACGACTGAAGTTCCTTTATCGTGCCCTTTCCAAACTTCCATCATATGATTCGCGGCCCATCGGCGGTTGCCATCAGGTATAAAAGCAATATGGTTTGGAATATTTTTTAATTTCTCTGCCATATATTTAATTAGACCGCGCTATTTAGTTGATAAAAAATTATCTTCTTGGTTTGCCGATCCCTTTCCCAGTTCTCTCCCTCACCCCCCCCCTTTTTTTTCTAGCAGGAGTGGAGGGAATCGAACCCCCGTATCCGGTTTTGGAGACCGGCATTCTGCCACTGAATTACACTCCTAAAAAGGTTGCGTAAACCTTTTTAGCGCCAAACGAAATTACTTGGATTCTTTGTGCGGAGTATGTTTTCGGCAAAATTTGCAGAACTTGTTCAATTCTAATTTTTCTTTCGCCGCTTCTTTGCTTTTAAAAGTAAAATATCCGATTTTTTTGCAAACCGTGCATTTCATCTTTGTTAGTCTTTCTTGTGACATAATCTTTATTTAATAATTATTTAATTATCCATTCGCTGCTTGTCTCGTTCTTCTCGTATAATTTAAGAGATGTCGCCCCTCCGATATCTTTGCCTGATTTCAATATCCAGCCATTTTCCCCCGGAATAAAAAATCCCAGAACCTTATACTCCGCCGCCGGTCCCGAAACTGATTGGGACATCAAGACTCTTCTGGCATTCAGTACTTCATCATTGTAATCCACATAAAAATTCTTATCATCGATAAACCAAATTTTCACGGAACGCCAAGTTAATCCGCTGGCCGGCTTTTCAGGAGAAATCTTGTTAATATTCTTTTCCACATAATTGATTATCGCGGCTATTCCGTCGGAAATTTTCTTGTCGTCTTCCATTTTTTGCGAATCTTTTTTTTCAATTTTATTGCTCAGGTCTTCTTCGATTATGATCTGATCTTTGGAAAATGCGTATTTATTTTTCCAAAGATAAAACAGCGACCCTCCCGCCAAAGATCCAATAATTGAAACTGCGATAATTTTTATTAAAAAGTTCTTCATTAAATTATTTGGAACGATTCGCGGTGTGCATTTTCCTTTTTTAAATTTTCTATGCCAAAACAGAAAACCCTCTTTGGCGCCGCCCATTAAGAGTTTTGTTCAATAGCTATTATTATCTTAACTTTACCACAAACTAAATATTTTATCAAGGGTTACGCGGCAAATTCCATATTTTCCCTTATCTTAGCTTATTTCGAATTCATCAATGACTTTTCGTCCGTTTTAAAGATTGCCATAAATTTTAAATACTGCCCCGGAAGGCAGTATTTTCTTGAGCCGTTGTCGGGACTCGAACCCGAGACCTACTCCTTACCAAGGAATTGCTCTGCCAACTGAGCTACAACGGCACTACTATGCTTTCAATAACCAAAATCTATCTGTGGGCGGAGATGGATTTGCACCATCGAAGACCTAGGTCAGCAGATTTACAGTCTGCCCCGTTTGACTACTTCGGTATCCGCCCGGAGCCGATGGTCGGATTTGAACCGACGACCTACTGTTTACAAAACAGTTGCTCTACCACTGAGCTACATCGGCACTACTTCTCTCTGGTAATAACCAGAGCTACGAAGTGCTAATAATTTTATTAATTTCACTGCTTATCCTTCCGAAGCTCGGATTAATATCCAAGCGAAGGAGGAAGCTACATCGGCATAAACACAAACATTCAAACCGAGATCAAGATTTTTTTTCCCTATTTTTATGAGCAACTTTTTCCATTATTTTCCTGATTTCACCATCGGAAGGATTTAATTTTAAATATTCGATAAAAGCCGCTTCAGTATCTAGATAATTTTCATTCTTATAATAAAGCATCCCCAGTTTTTTATAGTTTTCGGCATTTTTAGGGCTCTTGGCGATAATATGCAACAGCTTTCTTTCCTCTATTTTATACTGAAGTTTTGCTGAGATCTTATTAGCGTATCCGAGCGCCTTATCGGTTTTCGACGTATTTTTCGGCGGAACTGAAGTTTTAACGACAAGAGGTGCTGCCTGCGCCGGAGCTACCGGCAAAATATCCCTTTCGACGACTTGAACTGCCGGCTTCGGCGAAAATTGAGGCTTATCCGCCTTCTTCTCAACCGCAGGAGTGAAAGTTTTATAGGACAGCGTATTGAGGTCTTCCAGTTTTTTCGCGGATTTTTTTCGCAAATACTGGATCAAGCTGAAAATTTTAGCGTCCAGCTTCAGAATATGTATTCTCAATTGCCTCAAAGTTTTTTCTGAGATCGACAGCGCCCGGCAGAATATAACCGTCGTTCTGTGCTGCTTTTTCGCTTTCTCGCTAAGCCAGTCTTTTTTCGGTTCGGTCTCCAGAGAAATATCCGGTATTTTCCGCGCCAAAATTATGATGATGCTGAAAATAGAAAAAATTATTATAAATGGCAAAAAAACATCGTAGATCATAAGCTAAATTACTTCTTTTTTTCAATTAATTTGACCTCGTCGATTTCAAAAAAATCATAAGTGCCGTCGGCATGTAGAACTTTTACTCTCTTCTCAAGAACATAGATATCGACCACTTTTCCTTTGCCTTTTCTCGTTTCCACTTCTTTGTTCATAAAAGGCATACTCGCGTTCAGCTCTTCGTAGGTTTTCGATTCAAAGGCCAGACAGCACTTCAACCTTCCACAAATCCCGCTGAGCCGAGCCGAGCCGCGCTGATCCATGCGCTGAATTTTCGCGTCATTCAGAGTGACACTTTCTATTTTTTTCAAAAAACTCGCGCAGCATAATCGCCTTCCGCATCCGCCCACTCCTCCGAAATTCCTGGCTTCGTCGCGAGATCCGACCTGCACCATCTTGATCGATTTCTGAAAATGCCTTGAGAGAGATTTCACCAGCTCCCTGAAATCAATTCTTTGCGAAGCGACAAATCCGAACGTGATCCGCGAACCGTCATAATTATACTGAACATCGATAAATTTGATGTCCAGATCATTTTTTTTCGCTTGTTTTTTGGCAAAGTTCAGCGCTTCCTCTTTTTTTGAATTATAATTGTTCACCGCGCTAATATCGCTGGCGGCCGCAATTTTAACCATAACGGCTGATTTCGACAGTCTCGAAGCGCTATCCGCGCTTTCTTTCGCGTCCAAGATCTGCACCGCCTCCATTTCATCTTCCGTTTCAGCGTTCTTAATGATCACGTAATCGCCTTTTTTCAGATTGCAATTGCCCAAATCGATCTCGATCTCTTTTTCCCAAGGATATATTTTAATTCGTCCGATCATAAAAAACAAATAACCCGATAAAGGGTAATCGCCTTTCTCGAAATCATTAAATCTATTTAATCAATTTTGAATTTGCAAAATCTTTTGACTTTGACATTCTCTCCCAATTTCGCTATCGCTTCTCCGAGAAGATCGCCGATCGTTTTTTCCGGATCTTTGATATATGGTTGCTTGACCAAGGTTATGCTGTCAGAAAATTTCTTGATCTTTCCGGCGACAATATTCTCGATCATTGCCTTAGGCTTGCTTTTGAATTCTTCCATGGCTTTTTTTCTTTCTTCCTCGATCATCTTGGCGATCGCGGGATCCGCTTCCGGATTATCCACGCACAGAGGTTCGGACGCGGCAATATGCATCGCGATATCATGAGCCAATTGCAAGAACTGTTCATTGTTAGCCACAAAATCGGTCTCACAACTAAGCTCCACCAGAGCCCCGATCTTTTTGTTGCTGTGAATATACGAAGTGATCACGCCTTCTCCCGTCGCGCGTCCGGCTTTTTTGCCGATCTTGCTCTTTCCTTTTTCAGCCAGGATCTTTTTCGCTTTTTCCATATCGCCTTTCATTTCCGAGAGCACGTTTCGGCAATCCAAAATGCTCGCGCCCGTCTCCGCTCTTAATTCTTTTAATTTTTTTGCGTCTTCCATGATTGTAAACGATTTATGAAATATGATTTATAATTTATGAATATAATTAATTCATTCATTCGTAAATCTTAAATCGTAAATCTTAAATCAAAAAATATCCGTAAAATTTATTTTACTTTTTTGCCGGCTTGTTGGCTTCATATTCTTCCACGATCTTATTCACGATCACTTTGATCGAACTCAGCGCGTCGTCATTGGCCGGGATCGGATAAGTTACTAAACCGGGATCCACGTTTGTATCAGCCAAGGCAATGATCGGAATATTTTTATCCCTCGCTTCATTGACCGCAATCCTGTCTTCGTTGATATCGGTCACAAATACCGCGTCCGGCAATTTCTTGAGCAATCTCAATCCGCCGAATTTCTGGTTTAATTTTTTTATTTTCTTTTCTATCATCACTCTTTCTTTCTTGGTATATTTATCCAAAGCGCCGCTTTTCATATCCGCTTCCAATTGCTCCATTAGCCTGATCTGTTTGGAAATTATCGAAAAATTGGTCAACAAGCCGCCGATCCAGCGGTCAGCAACATAAGGCATATTCGCCTTTATGGCAACTTCTTTGATATAGGCTTTTGCCTGCTTTTTTGTTCCCACAAAAATAATTACGCCGTTGTTTTTTGCAAGTTTTTTGACAAAAACCAGAGCTTCATTGAGCTTAATAATGGTTTTTTCCAAATCGATAATATGAGTATCGTTTCTCACGCCAAAAATAAAAGGCGCCATTTTCGGACTCCATTTCGTAGTCTTGTGTCCAAAATGAACTCCCGCTTTTAACATTTCCATAAGTTTTTTCTTTCTACCCACCCTTTCTATCGCTGTATTTCAGGATAGTACATATAGTATATGAAAATAGCTATATCGTATCTAAGCTATGGGTTAATCGTTAAAAATTAATAATTTACAATATACATATAATAGCTTATCACCTCCCTCTTGTCAAGAATCTTATTCCGTGCTAGAATGCTTTTATTGTTATAATCTATTTAAATTAAGACCTATTTCTATGAAACCGAAAATTCATCCTAAGTATATCAAATCAATAGCAAAATGCGCTTGCGGAGCGAGCTTCGAAACCATGTCGACCAAACCGGAACTTTTGGTGGAAATTTGCTCATCTTGCCATCCGTTCTATACCGGCAAGAAGAAACTCATTGATACTACCGGACGAGTTGAAAGATTCCAGAAATTAATGGCTAAGAAAAAACCAAAAGTAGCGAAAGCCAAAAAAGCAAAAACCGGCAAGAAAGCTGAAAAAGTTGAAGCTAAAAAACCGGAAGTTGCGAAAGCTAAAACCGAACCGGTTACTGAAGCGAAAGTCTAACCGCATAAAATTTATATAGATATTTTAAAATCGAGGGTTAAACCTCGATTTTTGTTTTGGTTTATTTTAATCTTTTTTTATCTTCCGCTTTTAATAAATAATTTTCTTTAGTTGAAACTTTTTTGCCGCTTTTTTTCTCCAAATCTTTTCGCGCTTTGCCAGCCACGCTTCCACCTTTTATGGCGGCAACTTTATTTTCGACAAAACCTTGAGCGTTTTTATTCTTGGCGATTTCAGTGGTTGAAGCTTCGCCAAGCATGGTAAATATCAATTCCAAATCATCCATATGATCCCGCAAATTCTCTCTTTTTAAGCCTTTGAATTTCTGGTATTCGCTTGGCGTCATTCCAAAAGCCGCTTGGGAAATTTCAGCGGTTAAAATCGCGTATTCCTGCCCTTCTTTTACGCCCCGCTTGTTCCATTCATCGGTCAAAGTTTCGCGGACTTCGATGCCGCGCATTCTTTTCTCGATCCATGCATTGGAATATCCTTTGGCTTTATAAAGCGCGCGGGTTCTTTTGGTGGCCAGTTCCGGATCTTCGATTTCTTTTACCCGTTCATAACCGACTCTGGCCAGCCAACGCTTGAATGGCTCGGCTTTAGGGGAAGGAATTGATTGAATTATGCGGAAAATACCTTCAGTATTGGCGCAATTCATATTTTGCAAACCGCCTTTTGTAAGTATCTTAAGGGGGGTGGCAATTTGCCCCCACCCTTTGGAAAGTTCTTCGTCTCGGCGGCGCATATCTTTTATATATCCTTCCGGCTGAATAGAATCAGTCAACGCTACAATAATATCAGTAATTACAAACCACCATTCGTTTTTATAAATAACTTTACGAATTTCTTTTTTTTGAAAAATCGCGATTTTTGCGGTTTGGGTTTTTATGTTCATAATAGACTTTATTAACTCATCTAATTTTTCTTTATATGATTAATTAATTCTTTAACTAATTCCTCTATCTCTGATAAAAAAACTGAAAGAGAAAAAAATATCCCATATATTTTTTTTGAAGTATCAAAATTAAAAACTTCTAACTCAAAAAGACCTTTGTTAAACTGATGATTAATATTAATTCTTATAAAAGTTTTCTTTCCAAAAAAATCTTTTTCGTATGAATGAGCAAAAAGATCTCTTATTGTTGTAATTTCATGAAATACTTTTTTATTTTTTTTATTTGAACTAAATTTTATAAAACACTTTTTTAAAATTTCTATGAAACATTTTGAATTATGAAAAAAAACTAATGTTAACGCTTCTCTTTTGTCAGATCCTTCGTAATTTAACGGCGCTTTTTCACACCAACGATAAGCGCATTCAATCCTTCTTAATGAACCGAGCAGTCCGTCCCTGTTCACTTGAACACTCGTTAAATAATGTGGCTTATCTAGTAAAATACATTTAAGTTCACCAATAGAATTGTTAAGGTTAATTTTTTGTGAACTGCTGTGCATTTTTTCGAGCTGTTTAAGTAATTTTTCTTCTTTACTATTGTAATAAATTATCATTTTATTTTAAAAACGATACAAGGAATAATATAAAGCTGGTAGGGCTGCGAAAGTTAAAAAAGTGGTGATGTAATATAAAGCGTTTTTGGGCATCGATAAAGCTGAAGCAACACGATTAAGATGTTGCCCTGTTTTTATTTCCCAAAGCAAAGCAGGGAGTCTTACTAACATCAATACTAATGCAACAGCAGTAACTCCTATATTCCAAAAATGAAATGTGGCATAAAGATAACCAATAATTGCCAAAAACGCGATTACATTAAGCAATTTATCGGCACGTTCAGATTTTTTAATTTCCTCTTTAATAAAATCATGTTTAGTTTCAGTTTTTAATTTATCGATTTCTGGATTGGTAAAGAATCCTCTCGCGAGCAGCCCTAACAGATTTATGCTTAGATACATTAAAATAAAGTAGAATACTATTGATATTAGGATGTGAATGATAATCATAGTGTTTAGTTATTTATTATTTTGTTTAGGCCAAAAATGAATTTCGCCTAACTCGTCATTATGCGAAAATATCTTTATATATCATTTAAACTTGTCTTCCTCGCCAAATTATGATATAACAATACTACTTGTCGCTATTAAACATAGCATAGAACAACGAAATATTCAATGCTATTTTTTGCGCTAAAAAGCCCTCGTCTGTCATTGCGAGCGACTAAAAGGAGCGTGGCAATCTCAAATCTTAAATTTAGATTGCTTCGTCGCTTCGGCTCCTCGCAATGACAAACAAGTATCGCACAAATCAAAAATACCATGGAAGTTCAATACGACGAAGTCTTAAAAAACTTCAAAACAGAATACGAGAAATTAACCGTTGAACTCAGCAACCCTGAGATTTTTTCTGATATCCAGAGAACCCAGAAACTGATGAAAAAACAAAAAAAACTCACTGAAACTATCAAAAAAATGGAACGATTGGCCAAAGTCAAAACCGAAATCCGAGAAAACGAAGAAATCCTGAAAACCGAAAAAGACAACGACCTGATCAAAATGACCGAAGACGAGTTGAAAAAACTTCAAAAAGAACTAAATAAATTAGAACCGGAAGTGACCGACGAAATCAATCCGCCTGACCCACGCGACAGCCGAGACACCATCGTCGAGATCCGAGCCGGTACCGGCGGCGAAGAAGCGGCGCTTTTTGCCGCTGACTTATTCCGAATGTACACCAAATATGCCGAAAAAAACGGCTGGCAGCCGATATTGATCGATTCCAGCGCTTCGGCCAGCGGTGGATTCAAAGACGTCACTTTTGAAATCAACGGCGAAAATGTCTATCGCTATATGAAATACGAAAGCGGAGTTCATCGCGTTCAGCGCATTCCCACCACTGAAAAAGCCGGTCGAATCCATACTTCCACCGCTTCGGTGGCGGTTTTGCCGCACGCCGAAGAAGCCGATGTCGTCATCCGGCCTCAAGATTTGAAATTCGACGTATTCCGTTCCGGCGGTCCGGGCGGACAAAACGTCAATAAAACCGAATCCGCCATTAGAGTTACTCACTTGCCCACCGGACTGGTAGTGAAATGCCAGGACGAGAAATCCCAGCACAAGAACAAAGAAAAAGCTCTGAATGTTTTGCGAAGCCGTCTGCTTGCCGCGGAAATAGAAAAAAAAGAAATTGAGGATCGGGCGATGAGAAAAGAGCAGATCGGCACGGCCGACCGCAGTGAAAAGATCCGAACCTACAATTTCGCCCAAAATCGAGTCACCGATCACCGCATCAAGCAAAGCTGGCAAGATCTCGACAAAATCCTGGAAGGGCATATTGAAAATATTGTTGATGCTTTGAGAAAAGAACTGGAAAAGAAAAAGTAAGATTAAATCGCCGAAGGAAATAACAATAATCTAACTTCTTAAAAATACGTTCGGAAGTTACTTTTATTCAAGTTGTTTGTTATTACTAACCTCACTCAGTCCTCAGCGACTTAAACATTTTATAATAAAGAATGCTTTGTTAGTTGCCTGCGGGTTGATTTTTAAAAAGTTAGATTATTGTTGAATATTGAAAAATTTAAAAATGACCATCAAAGAATCACTCCAAATCGGCACCAAAATACTGAACGATAAAAATGTCACATTATCCTCTCTTGATGCGGAAATACTGCTGTTATATACCTTAAATAAATCCAAAAATAAGCCAAAATCATTCAGAAACGACCGGACTTGGCTCTATGCACACAACGACTACGCTCTTTCTAAACCGCAAGAAATTAAATTTAATAGCTTTATCAAGCGCCGCGGAAAATTTGAACCTATCGCTTATATAATCGGAAAAAAGGAATTTTTTGGCTTGGAATTTCATGTCGATAAAAACGTCCTTATCCCCCGGCCAGAAACCGAAATAATGGTCGAAGAAAGCCTGAAAGAAATTCTCGTTGAAACCGCCAAAATGAAAAAGACCACAATCGTGGATATTGGCACCGGATCCGGCGCGATCGCTATCGCAATCGCAAAAAGCCTAAAAAATGCGGGACAGATCGAAAACGCAAAAATTTACGCCACTGATATTTCCTCTTCTGCTTTACGCATAGCCAGAAAAAACGCCAAAAATCATAATTGTGAAAAAAATATTATTTTTAAAAAAGGCAATCTACTGAAGGCGCTGCCGAAAAACACAAAAATAGATTTTTTACTGGCTAATTTACCCTATGTAAGAAAAGATTATTACAAGCGTCTTAAAAACAGCGGGCAATCGCCGGAATTTTACACAATCAAGTATGAACCAAAAAATGCTTTGCTGGCCGGCGCTGATGGATTAAAATGTTTTACAGATTTTTTCCGCCAATCACCTGAATATCTGGCGAAAAACGCCAAAATTTACCTAGAATCCGACCCGCGGCAAATTCCGGCAATAAAAAATTCAGCTAAAAAATACTTGCCAAAACATAAAATTACTGTTATAAAAGATTTGCGCGGATTAAACAGAATCGCTAAAATTAAAATTGATGCTTGAAATAATTAAAAAAACTAAACAGAAAGGCGGTGAAAATAAATGAGCGAAGAAAAAGAAGGAATAATTGCAACTCTGACTAAAACTATCGAACAAAACTGGCGCTTACTGATAGTCGGGGTAATAATCCTGGCTATCGCCCTGAACTCTTCATGGTCCGACAACAAATCTTCCACGGAAAACAAAGCAACCCCAACCCCGACTCCGCAGGCGGAACAATCCAAAGAATCCGAACAAAATAAACCGGAAGAAAAAACTCAAACCACCGAAAAGAACGCGGATAATACGGCGCAAGCTAAAAAATCGGATGCAACAATTGCCAGCACAAATGAAAACGCCAGCGTGCAAATCGCGGCAAAATCAGAAGGAGTCACCCATTTGGCCAGAAGAGCGGTTAAAGAATATTTGGGAAGCACTCAAGAAAATTTAAGCGCCGAACAAAAAATTTACGCCGAAGATTATCTAAAAAAGAAAATTGGAAGCAAGGTATTGGCGGTAGGCGAAAAAGTGGAATTCAGCAACGACTTGATCAAACAAGGCATTGAAAAAGCGAAAGGATTGAATCAAAAACAAATTGAAAATTTGTCAAAATATGTTCCCTTGGTAAAAAATTTAAATTAAAATAAAATTTAAATATGCAACGCACTCTCTAAAAATAAAACTTTATGGAGGAAAAAACAATCTAAAAGCCCTGCAAAAAAGCAGGGCTTTTAGATTGTAAATATTTTAATCTATATTTTATCCTTTCAGCAATTCCTCGTATCTTGCCGCCCAATCCATAACTCCCGTTCCGCTGGAATTCTGAGCATACCAAGTATACTTTTTCCAGTTGCTTCCGGCAAAATATCTCGCCGCCGCTTCATATTCGGCATTATAATCGTGATTAATGACTCCCGGAGTTTTTAAAACATATAAAGCCATAGCAGCTACCGCATCGCTAATATTCCAGGGATTAGGAGGGTTATTCCCTGTAATGGCCGTAACTCCCGACTTATAGCCAAGCCAGGTCGTCGGCATCATTTGCGCCGGCCCCATGGCTCCTCCCCAGCCCGTATAACCTACCGGCTTCCTGCTTACCGGCACGTTATCCGGCAAACCAAGTTCATTTATTATTTCCAAAAAAGTCGGATGCTGCTTCGGGCTCATATCCGTCTTATAATAACCGCTGCCTAGATTGGATCCCAAATTCGTCTCAACTTTTAAAACGCCAAGAACAAAAGCCGCTCTTACTCCTGTAACGCTTGAAATAAATTTTGCCACCGCAATAGCCGTATCAGCGTTGATCACCTGCCCGGCAATTTGCAAAGACCTTAATTGAGCGATCATCGCCGGTAATAATTTTTCGCCTTTGGAAAGCTGCTCTTGAAGCGCTTTTTGTTCCTTAACCGTCAAATTTAAAATCTGCTGCCTCTCGTTTTTATTAACTTGCACATCCTGTTTTTGATTCTCCCTCAAAACCAATAAATTATTTTTCTCTTCCTGCACGTCAAGCAGTTCTCCTTTGTCTTTTTCCAATTCTTGCTTGGCAAGCTTAATGCTTTCGATCGTATTTTTGACATTACCATTGATCTTTTCCAGCCTGTGAAACTCGCTTAAAAAATCAGACAGCTGGCTATATCCCAATAAAACTTCCACCAGCGATTTATCTTGCGACATATAGATCGAACGTATTAATTCTTTTAAAAATTCTTTTTGTTTGGCCAGATTTTGCTCGTTAGCTGATATTTTTTCTTCCGTTGATTTGATGTCATAGCCGATCTTCTCGATCTCGATTTCCGTGCTGTTGATCTCCAGCTTTAAAGCGTTAATTTTTTTGGTCAATAGATTTACTTCTTTGGTAATGGTTTTTTTCTCGCTTTCTTTCTGGCCGATATCCACCTTGTAATTTTCTATTTCTTTTCTTAAGTTGGCAATTTGCTCTTCGAGCTGGGCTTTCTTATCATCAAGCGCGGCTTGCTGCTCGGCAGTGGTCGCGCCTTTTGCTGCTGGCGCTGAAACCGAAAAAAACAAAAACAAAAAAGCGATTGCGGCGCTTGCAATTACTTTTTTGTTTAATCTGCTAAAAAATATATAAAAAAAATATTTTTTTAACATAAAACTCGCTAATTTATTTCTTCTTTGGCTCTTTTTTGACCTCTCTTTGCCCTTCCTTCTTCTCTTTCTTGCTGCCTTCCGCGACGACTTCACCTTCCTTGGGCTTGATCCCTTCCACCGCCTGGACGTTTTCCTCGGGCTTGCCTGCCACTTCTTCTTCTTTTTCTTCTTTGGGTAAAATCGCGTTGGCCACAACCTGCTTCTTGTCATCAACCAGGATTTCCACTCCGGCTCCGATCTTCAGGTCTGAAATCCTGATCCTGTCTTCAAATGAATTCAAAACGGACAGATCCACTTCTATTTCGTGAGGCAGATCCGCGGGCAAACATTTGACCTTGACATCTTCCATGTTCTTGACCAGCACTCCGCCTTTATCTTTAACCGCGAGAGATATTCCGATAAACTTCAATGGAATAGTCGCTTCGATCTTTTCATCCATCTTGATGGCATAAAAATCCACATGGATAAATTGATCGCTGACCGGGTCTTGCTGATAATCATAAATCAAAACCTGTTTTTTATCAGAATCCAGTTTAAGCGAAACAATGGTATTAGTTCCGGCTTTCTTAAAGATCTTTTCAAAACTAACGAGAGGAATCGTTATTGACTGGGTTTTCAAACCATGCCCATAAACAACCGCCGGTATTACTTTTTCCTTGTTCGCTGATTTCTTGCTTTTACTTTTGACATCCCTTGATGTCGCCTCCAGGACAAAATTTTCCATATGATGTTTTTAATTATTATTAATCAATATTGATCGGGGTTTTTATAATTTCTGTGAATTTTGCTTGACTGATCGATTTTTAAAAGAATTATAAATGGCCAGAATATCATCTGACGATATTGTCTCTTCGCTCTTGATCATGTCGACTTCCGCCGCGCTTAGATCCGTGATCATGCTAACCGCCATTATTCCCAAAGCTCCGGCGCTAATGGAAGATATAACAGCGCTTTTACAGTGCGAGCAAATAAAATATAGGACGATTAGCCCTTCTTTTTTGTCTATAATCCTTATTTCCTTGGGATTATACTGCTTATTGCAAAGAGGACAATTGGCGAAAAATTTTAAATCTAAATTAGGATAAAATCTTTCCATAATATTTTTGTATTACGTTTACCCCGTTGCCATAATTCAATATTCAAGACATTCAAACGTATTTTTCAAAATGATTGTTCCGATTAACTCGCTTAAATATCGGGTAATTGGCGACTGGGGTAAAATAGACCTAAATAGCTAAAATCACGAAAAGCCGCTTTAAAAACCCTTTAATCAATCTTTAGACGGCTTGTAATTAATATGTTAACACTTTTAGTGATAGCTGTCAATTATATCGTCTTTGATTTTGTATGATTCTTCATTTCTGACAATCACGCTCTGGATCAGCCCTATGGTCATCAAAGTGGCGACTAGAGAGCTTCCTCCGTAGCTTATGAAAGGCAAAGGAATCCCCGTCACGGGCAAAAGGCCGAGGTTTGAAGCTATGTTTATGAAAAAACCGCTGAAGATCATCACCCCGCTGCCGAAGATCAATAACTTGCCGAAAGAGTCGTTGATCTTTTTGATCACGGAAAATATTTGCCGGAAAATAAAAGCAAAAATTATAAAAAGCATTGTCACTCCCAAAAATCCGGATTCCTCGGCCAAGGCCGCAAAAATAAAATCAGAATATTTTTCCGGCAAAAAATTAAGCTGGCTCTGAGTGCCGCGGCCGAATCCTTTTCCCAATAAGCCTCCGGATCCGATCGCGATCTTTGACTGGATAATATTGTATCCTCTCTTCTGGGGATCTTTGTAAGGATCTATAAAAATAAAGATGCGGTCTTTTTGATAATCCTTAAAAACGTAACCCCAGGAAAAAGCTCCCGAAATTATCAATGCCAGTGCCAAAATAACAAAATGCCTGAATTTTAATCCGGCAGCCACACTCATTGAAACCCATATGATCACAAAAATCGCCGCCATTCCTACGTCAGGCTGCAAGACAATAAGTATTATAAAAATCCCGGCGTAAATGCTGGAAATGATCACGTGTTTGAAATCGCCGATATCCCTGGTTGAAAAATATTTAGCCAGACTTACCACTAAAATTATTTTAATGAATTCCGTCGGCTGAAGGCTAAAACTTCCAAAATCAAACCAGCTATAAACTCCCCTGATACTGGAAGCGGTCGCGATTATTAAAATTAAGAATAACACCGCTCCCAAATACAGAATTCCGCTATAGATCCTCAGCATCCGGTAATCCACCGTTAAAATAATTGCCGCCATTAAAATAAAGCCGATAACGGAAAAAATTGCCTGCTTTTCGAAATTTACGATTTTCGCGCTGTCAAAAGAGGTAGAATAAATAGCCGCCAGCCCGAAAACAACCAATATAATCACCAGAGCGCACAAAAACCAGTCTATGTTTTTTATAGATCCTATGTTCATATTAAATAAATTTTTCAAAGCCTTGAATTATCAATACTCGCGAATTTTTTCGCCGGTGCCAAAACGGCTCATGAAATTCTGCGAATCAAATACGTTTGTCGTGGCTTTAAAATCCTGATTAAAAACTTCTTTTTGAAACGCGGTATTCCAAAATAAACGTAAACTCTGTTCTTCCCCGGAACGCATTGTTCGGCGATCCGAAACATTCACCCCCATCGGTTCATTGTTTTCGTCAAAAAGAACGACCTTAATATCAATTTTATCAAAATCAAAAGTGGTGGCGTTGGTCAAAATTGCGGAAACCACAGGAAGACCATTCTCGCCTTTGGCGGTATATGTTTTTCCCCTGAAAGGAAGCGACAGCGATAAATTATTATAGACCGAACTGACACTGGCCCATTTCTGGCCTTCTTTTATAATATTCAATTCCGCCGGATTTACGGGAATTTTATCTGTTTTTACGGAAGGAATGATTAAATAATCGTAACCATTGGGAAGAAGATACGACGTTCCGCTTCGTTCAATTACCACAGTACCATTGCTGTCTCGCGCGATAAAATCATACTTAAACTCGGCAACACCCCAATATAAATTGGGATTGATTATTTTCGCCACTAAGTCATACGCGCCGACATCGCTATTGATCACTCTGGTCCAAGCCACATCGATCGGTTTGGTATCGGCTGGCGGAGGAGACGGAGGGCATTCGTTTTCGCATATTCCGCCGCAATCAACACCGGCCTCATCCTGGTTTTGAATATTATCGCTACAGCTTGGCAAAGTAGGAAAATATACCTGATAAATATAGTACGAAGATCCGGCGATAAAAAACAAAAAAACTCCTCCAAACAATAATTTGCGAAAAATTCTGCCAAAAAAGGTCATATATAAAAGGTTAATGATAAAAAATATCTTTGTTTGAATTATAGCAAATATACTTCCATAAAGCAAAAAATTATCGAACATCAAAAAAACCTTTAAATAATTGTTTTTTCTAAAGGTTTTGATGATTAAAAAATTTTTATCCGAAATATTTTTCTTCCTTTTTCTAAACCCCAACTTTTTATCTCTGCTCTACGGCAAGATTCTGCATAACTGCTGTTACGGTTTAGAAAAAAAGAAGAAATGGATCAATGATTGGCGGGATTAGCGGCTGCTTGACGTTATTGGTCTGGCAGCTTGGCGCTGTTCGCGCTGTTCGTAATGCCATATTACGGCATATGCGCAACCGAGCCCTACGATAGCCAACCCTATCACTTGATCTATCCCCTTGGTGAATAAATTCACCGAGCTTGTTGTGGCATTTATCGCCACATATGCTCCGAGCAGAGCCACAATTATGCCAAAAAGCATATTCCATTTTGGTCCGGCTCCAAGAACCCATTCTATTATGTCCATTTTGATCACCTTTTATTTTCCACCTCCGAATCTTTGATTCAGAAGCTTTTCCAAATCTACAAAAAATATAGACTTGAAAAAAATAATAGGCAGTTGAAAGATAACCCCAATCTCATAAATAATTACAATTTTGAGGAAATCTCTTAACTGCCCATCAATATAATATATGCCTAATACGCTTAAAAGCGATTTTACTCATTAATTACTGAATATCAGACTGTACGCCTTTAGTTAACAGCCTAATTTTGCTTTAAACTTGCCCTGAGTTTTATCGAAGGGTAAGCCAAAATTAATGTCTCTCCTCTTATATGAGTTTTTCCGCCCCTGCGGCGGATCAACTGCTGTTGAAATGTACGCCTTTTGCATAGTTAATTCATGACTATCCAGTATAGCACACTATAGGATTTTGTCAAGGGGTGAATAAAAAAAGGACTTATCGCAAATATAAGTCCCATAATTCTTCGGGGTATTTTGGCCAGTCTTTTGGAAGAAAGTTCCTATTAAGAAAATGGACAATATCTTCTCTTGTTACGTTGAATAAAGACATTATATATTCAGTATTTCTTTTGTTACCATCGTTAACATCCATATGGATCACAAGAGATTTTCGGCTTACGCTTTCAACAAATTCATTTATTTTTTCCAGACTGAGGTATTCTCTATTCAGAATCCGCCGTTCTAATTTCTCTTCCACAACATACAATACAAGTTTCGTAAAATATTCCTTCGTACTCCGATCAATAAATGTACTGTCAAAAATACAATTTAAGTTTGCAAAAATTGCCGGCGGAGAACTATTACGAAGCAATTGATTAAGAACACAGTGTATTGAAGCGGCTAAATACGCGCCCTCATCCATATCCAGTCCGTGATCTTTAAACTCTTCCTCAAGCCGATTTTTACTCCAGTTTCTTTTCGTCCATGCCCCTTTTTTTAATTTTCCGGTAAATACATGATGCCAAGTCTTTATCGTTCCCTTAACTCTTTCCTCCTGAAGTATTCTCCAAAATCTGGGTATACTGCACTTAAGATACTTTCCGTAGTCCACAAAATTTTCGTCCTTCCTCAATTTCTTTCACCTCTTTTTTTAAAAAATTGAAGGGTTCATTCCTCCATTGATTTTATATTACTCGATATATAAAAATTTGTCAAAGAAAAACGCTGAAATATTGATCTATAAAAAAATGGGGCGATTTCTTTCTTCTTGAGCAAAAAAAAAGGGATTTTTCCCTTCTAAATATTATTTACCATTCGACGCGATTTTTTGCATACATTCTTTTATTTTTTCAGTAATATTATGCTGAATAAGTTTTGATGGGGCAACAAGGATTATATTATCCTTGTTGAAATGCCATTTTTTAATGCCATAATCGGATTTTTCTGCGCTATTTAAAGTATCAGCGAGACATCTCAATATCTTTTCACCAACATCAACCCATTCAATGTCTTTGACTAAAATAACTGATTTCACAAAAATAATTGCTTGCAAAATATTTCCTAAACCAATTTTGTTTATTTTTAGAACAACTATTAAATGCGCTTTTCGCCCATATTTACCATCTCGCTTTCTAGTCAAGTCTTTAATATCGGATAATCGTTCTGTACTTATAGAGTAAACGACAAATATCCTATTGTTGACATCTTCATCCTTTTTCGCTTGATCTTTTTTGTATGATTGCCAATGTGCGCCTATTGGAAAAGGTAAATCCAGATCTAGCTTTTGTTTCACATCTCTTGCGTGTGAAGAAGAACAGCTCAAAACAACACCTCCTTATTGTTCATTTTTATTCCTCCTGACGATTTTTCAATCGTTTAATAATCTTATCTTATTATAGAAAAAAGTCAAGCTCCATGCACCCTGCACCAAATTCCGAATAGAGTTTATTTATAAACAAAAAATGTTCTCGCGGAATCGCCTCCGGCTTGCTTTATTTTTTTATGTGAATTTTAACTAAAGAATTGGTGTGGGGCAAGCAAAAACCCCACCTTTCGGTGGGGTTTAGTGATAATGCCCCGGCACTGGCCTACTCTCGCTGGTAAACCAACTACCATCGGCGCTGGTAACTTTCACGACTCTGTTCGGAATGGGAAGAGGTGGTACATTACCGCCATTATAGCACCGGGGCAAATTCCAGTCCTTTAGGACTGAGGTTGTTAATTTTTCCCGCTACGCGGGATCTGGCATAGCCAGACAAATCTCAATTTTCAATTTACAATCAATTTTCAATGAAATAATTTTAAAACAAATCTTATTTTGCTTCTTTGCTTTTCTTTAATAATTCAATCGCTTCTTTTGCCGTCTTAGGAGTTTTTTCGTTATCTTTGTTATCATCCAACTTATCAAAATCAATAAGACGCTCTCCTGCCGAATCTGAAACTTCATCACTCAATCGCTTCGCTGTATCTTTTCCATAGTTTTCCCAACCTGGCTCCGGTATAACCTCTGTTTCTGAAGGCTCACCTTGTTCTTTTTCTTCCGCTTCTACAACTTCTGGTCTTTTTGGTTTTTTAATTTTAACTTCTTTTCCACCAATTTTAATTGTTCTATATTCCTCTTTTGCTTCTTCTGGAACAAATTTTTCTGAATCCATGATTTTATTTTTATATATTAATGATTTACTGAATAACAATATCACTAATTTTATAAAATGTCAACCCCTATTAAATGAATTGTAAAAAAAACAATCCAAAATTTATTAAAATTTTATTTAACGGGGTAAATACCTAAAATTCGTATTCCCTTAAATTTATATTTATATAGTATTCAAATCAATCATAAACATTATCTTCTCATAACACCCGCTAATTGCCGGTTAAAGTAAGTTATGAAAAACTCCAATGATTCATTAGTAGTGCTCGGCTGAATGTATTGCTACACTTACACCTGCACCCTATCAGTTCTGTCTTGCGACAGAATTTTACCAGATCATCTCTCTGGAATCTATGATACCTAATCTTGAGATGAGTTTCACGCTTATATGCTTTCAGCGTTTATCTCGTCCGAACTTAGCTACCCAACTATGCCATTGGCATGACAATTGGTGCACCAGAGGTTCGTTCTTTTCGGTCCTCTCGTACTAGAAAAGAGTTCTCGCAAGTATCTACGCCTGCAGTAGATAGGAGTCCAACCTGTCTCACGACGGTTTGAACCCAGCTCACGTACCGCTTTAGTTGGCGAACAGCCAAACCCTTGGGAGCTTCTTCACCCCCAGGATGCGATGAGCCGACATCGAGGTGCCGAACCCAGTCGTCGCTATGGACGCTTGGACTGGACTAGCCTGTTATCCCTAGAGTAGCTTTTATCCGTTGAGCTTTGTGCCACCTACATGGACACATCGGATCACTAAATTCTGCTTTCGCAACTGTTCGACCCGTCAGTCTCACAGTAAAGCCGGCTTATGCTTTTGCGCTATCAGCGCGATTTCCATCCGCGCCTAGCCGACCTTTAAACGCCTCCGTTACTTTTTAGGAGGCAACCGCCCCAGTCAAACTACCCGCCAGGCACTGTTCCTATACCGGATTACGGTATGAGGTTAGAACAAAATTGTAAAAAGAGTGGTATTTCATATTGCGACTCCCCTTAATCCGGAGATTAAGGATCGAAGTCTCCCACCTATTCTAAGCATTTCAAAATTTGGCTCAATACCAAGTTATAGTAAAGCTTCATAGGGTCTTTTCGTCTAGCTGCAGGTAAACAGCATCTTCACTGTTAATGCGATTTCACCGGGTCACTTGTTGAGACAGTACCAGGGTCGTTCCGCTATTCATGCACGTCACTAATTAAGTGACAAGGAATTTCGCTCATTTGTTTTTATTCCGTCATTAAACGAAATGGATATTTGTTGATATCCCTCTATGTCGCCATAGAGATAGGGTCATATCTTACCATCTTTCTATCAATGGTTTTGGCGTTTGATCTCTGAGGATTCCAGAAATATTATAATATTTCTGGCCTTTCCTGCTGATTGTCTGCACTGAATGTATTTTTACTCGGCATAATATTTTCTCATATTGTCTATGTGCGTATTATACCATAGTAACATCAGATTCACCAGAGTTTCCAGCATATGGCCAAATGGACATTTCTTTTTACAGAAATGGGCAGCTACTTTTTTTCCTTGACTGTTCTCCCTATAGCCGTTCCAATCCTAGTGAATTCACTTCCTTAAGTAAATCCACTACCTTAGAACGGTTATAGTTACCGCTGTCGTTCATCAGCGCTTCAGCCGAAAGCTTTCACTTCCAACCTTAACGTTCTGACACTGGACAAGCGTCGGCCCATATACATCCCCTTGCGGGTTAGCATAGACCTGTGTTTTTGTTAAACAGTCGCCCTGATTTCTTTTATTGCAGCCTATCTTGCGATAGGCAGGCCTTATCCCGAAGTTACGGCCGTTGTTTTGCCGAATTCCTTAACAAGAGTTCTCCCGTACACCTTGGCACGCTGATGCCTGCTCACCTGTGTCGGATTGCGGTACGGTTACTATATGATAAATTAGAAAATTTTCTTGGCAACATGACCCCAGTTAGGTTCTCCCGCCCTTAGGCAGAAGTTCCAACATCTCTCGGCTTTTATGAAATTGCTTTCAAAGATCCACGGGATTTGCCTCGCGAATCAGCCTACAAGATATTGACACAAATCCAATAATGTGCCCAACCTCCCACATTGCGTCCTTCCATATCATGACATATAGTAGTGCTGGAATATTAACCAGCTATCCATCGACTACGTCTTTCGACCTCGCCTTAGGACCGACTAACCCTGGGTTGATTTTCGTTGCCCAGGAAACCTTAAGCTTTCGGTGTTATGGTTTCTCACCATAATTCATGTTACTCATACCAACATTCTCACTTCCATACACTCCATCTTTACTCGCGCTCAGACTTCACTGCGTATGGAACGCTCTCCTACCGCTGCCACATCCCGGAGGACATGACAACCCGTGTCTTCGGTACTATGCTTAGCCCCGGACATTTTCGGCGCAAGATTTCAGTAGACTAGTGAGCTGTTACGCACTCTTTAAAAGATGGCTGCTTCTAAGCCAACTTCCTAGCTGTTTAAGAAACCTCACTTCCTTAAAATCACTTAGCATAGATTTAGGGACCTTAGACGACGATCTGGGCTGTTCCCCTTTTGAGCGTGAAGCTTAGCCCTCACGTTCTGACTGCCCTTCTCTGGCACTTTGGTATTCGGAGTTTGTTTGGACAAGGTAGACAAAAGTCCAGCCGTGTCCATTCAGTGCTCTACCCCCAAAGTGGAACAAAGGACGCTAGCCCTATAGCTATTTCGGAGAGAACCAGCTATTACCAAGTTCGATTGAAATTTCATCCCTAACCACAAGTCATCCCATAGTATTGCACGGCTAATGGGTTCGGACCTCCCCTCAACTTTCGTTGAGGTTCATCCTGCTCATGGCTAGCTCACCTGGTTTCGGGTCTTGTAAGTATTGCTAAACGGGTATTTAACCCTCGCTTTCACTACGCCTCCGCTCCGAAGAGCTTAGACTTGCAATACCTAGCAAACTCGTTGGTTCGTTCTGCAAAAAGCACGCGGTCACCCTGCCGAAGCAAGGCTCCCACTCGTTGTAAGTATATGATTTCAGTTTCTATTTCACTGCCCTAAACGGGCTACTTTTCACCTTTCCCTCACGGTACTTGTTCACTATCGATCATAAAAAGTATTTAGCCTTGGCAGTTTGTCTTGCGACAAAGTTAGTAGTACTGCCGGATTCCCATAGGGTTTCTCTGGCCCTATGGTACTTAAGAATAGATACTCAGAGCATGTAATGATTTTCATCTACGGGACTATCACCCTCTTTGGTCGTCCTTTCCAGGAACATTTGACTAATCAAATTACATTTAGTTAGCTCTGTACCGGATTACTCCGATAACGCACCCACCTTGCAACACCACCCGCTGCGCAACAGCGGAAGCTCCAAATCCCAAATTCCAAATCCCAATCAAATTCCAAATCCCAATTTTCTAAATTCCAATTTGTTTGGAGTTTTGAATTTTGGTTATTTAAATTTTGTTTGGTGCTTGAAAATTGGTGCTTGAAAATTCCGATGTCACGCATCGAGAGGTTTAGGCTTTTCCCATTTCGCTCGCCACTACTCAGGGAATAAATAATACCGATACCGATGTAGGCATTAAATAAATAATGTCTGCCACCGTTATCAATATTAACATTTTTTTCTTTTCCTCTAGGTACTGAGATGTTTCACTTCCCTAGGTTCTCTTTATTACCCTACTTAATTCAGATAATAATTTCTGAGGTTTACTCAGAAGGGTTTCCCCATTCGGATACCCCCGGGTCACGGCCTGTTAACGGCTCACCGAGGCTTTTCGTAGTTACACCACGTCCTTCATCGACTTTTTATGTCAAGGCATCCACCATATACTCTTAGTATGAGTTTTTCATTTTTACTTTAACTAGCAATCAGCGATTACTAGTTTTGAAGATTTTTACCCCGTAGCATCTGCTCGCTGGCAGATTGGTTCGGGGTTGTTTACTTTAGAATATCTTACCCGCATTGTTCCGCCAAATTGGCAGATCAGAGCAAATAAATATCCTCTTGACGATTTAAGACTATAATAAATATAAATTGTAAGCGAACTTTCTACCCAAACTGTTGTGTAGAAATTGCGATACATTATTTTTAATGTACTGCAATTTTCACACAAATTTATTTTTTTTAACTAAAAAACCCGTCTTTCTCTTGGAAGCGGGCAATTAATAAAACTAAAATAATGACGTTTAACTTTTGCGCTTCCTTTCCTGGTAGGTTGTCGTTAAATATTCCATAAAATAATTTATAAAATAAAAGTTTCCGTCTCTGTCCCTAATAATTAGTTTAATGATGGTTTTTCTCTCTAAATGCCTATTTATATTACCACATCAAATTATCTTGTCAAGTCCCATATATACTAGCATATCCAATAACCTTGTCAAGACCTTTGGCAGGCAGAAGCATTTTGCGTATCTATCTTTAAAAAGAGGTTATCTAACGCAATAGATTGCCAAACATAGTTAAGAATTGAAATTGCTTAATATTACAAGACAATGTTTAAGAAAATATTTTTACGCGTGTTATCCACATTAAAAATATAACCTAAAAAATACAAAATACTCCGCCTTTATTATCAGGCATAATTTAACGCGCAACACAAGCTATGATAATCTTACTTCATTCTCTCTCTGGTTTTTTCTAAAATTCCCTTAGCCATATCTCTTCCGCCTAAACCGAAAGCAATGCCTCCGGCAATAGCGATCATCGCCACCATTCCGGTAAACAAGATCTTAACAAACTCCAGCTGCAAACCCAATTGGTCAAGCGCGATTAGAAGCGCAAAGATTATTATCGCCCATTTGGCCATTTCGCCAAAAATTTTCGGCGAACCGAACGCCGCGGTCTTGAAGCTGCCGCTGACAATTCGGTAAGAAAACTCCGCTATCAAAATGCCAATACCCAAAATTATTACCGCAATTATTATATTCGGAATATAATTCAGGATATTGTTCAAAAAACTTGAAACCTGTCCCAATCCAACGGATTCAGTCGCGATAGTAACGGTCAGCAAAATTATTATCCATTTGGCCGCATCTTCGCCAATCCTGACCAAGCTCATTTTTATGCCGGATTTTTCAAACCTTTCTTTCAATCCGCTTGCAACCAAAAGACTGTCAATGTTGATAGCTTTTAGAATTTGACGGACAATTCTTCCGACGATCACCGCAATAATCCAACCAAAAATTATTATTCCGAAAACCAGCGCCAAATTAAGAAAAAAAGCGACCATTTTATCCCAAATTGCGGTTGCCACTTCGATATTTATATTTTCATAAGCCAACATTATCGTCACCCCCTCTCAAATTTTTTTATAAAATTATTTATTTTTTGCTCCGGAAAAAATATATTTCAAAATCCGTAACCAGCGTTCGCCAAAAAATATGGCATTCAATAAAATAAGAGAAATAATTATAATCGCATCATAGCTGACGCGCGTCCAGTAGTGATCTTCCAGATGAAGCCACATGCCAAACTCATCGAATGTGAGCCCCAGGCCAATACCATATAAAGTGATTATTTTATTCCGCCATCTGGAATTGGAGAAATAAAATCCAAGCAAACCGGAAATGGCCAATAAACTGATGCCAAAATTCAAATGATGAATATGAACTCCTCCTATTTCCAAAATTGGCGCAGCAACCAAAGCATATACTCTCGCCACCACGAAAGCGAACAGAAAAGACACTAAAATAAGAAATGAAACTTTTTGTCCGTGCTTGTCTTTCAAGCGGCGGAAAAAATCGAGGAAGAACATAAAAAATTACATTAATAAAATTATCCGCCAAAGATCACGCTTTTCCCGCGCTGCCGAAAACTTCCATTTTTTTCTCGACCGCGTCTTGGGTTTTTTTCCTGGCAAAAGCCAAGATCTTCCTGGGATCGTATTCGGCCGGATTTTTTCCCAAATATTCTTTTATGGCAAAACTAAAAGCCACTCGTATATCCGTATCGATATGGAACAATGCCACCCCTCTCCGAATTGCGTCTTTTATCTTGATATCCGGAAAATCCGATGCGCCATGAAGCACCAAAGGAATTTTGACAAGCTGAAATATTTTTTTCAAACGAATAAAATCCAGATCTTCCCGCTCTTTGTAAAAACCATGAGCATTGCCGATCGCCACCGCCAGATAATCCACTCCCGTCTTTTTCACGAATTCTTTCGCCTGCTCTGGATCAGTCATCGCTTTTTCCCAAACATTGAATTTCGCTTCTTCGCCTTTATAAGGCACAGCGCCCAGCTCGCCTTGCGCGCTAACTTTATGTTTATGCGCCAATTTTACCGTCTTTGCGGTCAAAGAAACATTTTCTTCGTAAGAAAGCCTTGAGGCATCCATCATCAGCGCGGTAAATCCGGCTTTAATATAATCGGGAAATCTCTCGATCTTTTTTCCATGATCAACCTGGATCGCCATCGGTATTTTTTTCGCCTCTCTATCAGCGCCCAAAGATCTTATAATGGAAACGATAGCATCGAGTCCGGCGTATTCAATGGCCGCTTCCGAGACATTAATAATTATCGGCGATTTTTTCGCCACTGCGGCATTGATTATTGCCTGAGTTATTTCGAGATTTCCGGTATTAAAAGCGCCAATCGCGTAACCGCGCCGCCTGGCATCAAGCAGTAATTTTTTTGCGGGAAAAAACATATATAAATGAAAAATTTAAAACGAAAAACTAAAAATGATAATTTAAAATCTAAAATTTTTAATTTTTATCTATCGTTTTTAATTTTTCACTTTTAATTTTTATTTAATTTGACACCGCTTTTATTATATTTATGAACTCATTTGCTTTAATGCTTGATCCTCCTACCAGCAAACCATCCATATTGCCTTTATTGATAATATCCTTCGCGTTCTGGCTGCTGACGCTTCCTCCATATAAAATTGGAACCTTATCGGCAACCTGCCGGCTATAAAAACCAGCAAGCATTTTTTTGATCAGCAATTTGGAGCTTAAAATATCATCAAAAGTCGGAATTAAGCCGCTTCCTATCGCCCAAATCGGCTCATAAACAATAAAAATTTTATTCGCCTCAACTTCGTTTTCCGTAATATTGGCGAAAGCGTCATTTATCTGTTTTTTAATAACATCCTGAGTCTTTTCTTCGTTTTTTTCTTCAAGTTTTTCGCCAATGCACAAGATCGGTATCAGTTTATTTTTAAAAGCCGCTAAAATTTTTGCGTTTATCGTATTGTCAGTTTCCCCAAAATACATTCTTCTTTCCGAATGCCCGACAATTACGTATTTCACCATCGCGTCTTTAAGCATTACCGGGGAAATTTCTCCGGTATAAGCGCCTTTTTCCTCCCAATGCATATTTTGCGCTCCAATGCTTATATTATCGCCATCATTGATCTTCAATTGCGGAAGCCAAAGCGCGGGAGAAGCAATGATCACTTCCGCGTTTTCCGTCTTTCTCGTTTCTTTTTTTATAGCATTAAAAAGCTCCCTGGCTTCGCTAAAAGTTTCCGGATTCATTTTCCAATTGGCAATAATGATTTTTCGATCGGTCATAATTTATTTTGTCATCCTGAATTTATTTCAGGATCTTTAATACTCGTTTATATTTTTATTGATTCTATTGAGCGCTACAGATACTATTATAGATTCCGAAACAAGTTCGGAATGACAAATGCAGTGATTTTGATCTACTAAACTTTTTGCTCTCTTAAAAACTCAGCCGCTTTTTCCGGCTCAATAGTGGAAATTTCGATTCCGGTGCTTAGTTCAAAACCGGCCCAAATGGAAGTTTTCGGCATAATTTCAAAATGCCAATGATAATGAGGATAATCTTTGCCGTCGCAAGGCGCGGTATGCAAGAAAAAATTATACGGCGGATTATCCAGCCCTATATTGATCTTTGCCAAAACTATCCTTAGCGCTTCCGCAAGCTGGATCTTGCCGGCCGGAGTAATTCTCTCAAAATACGGCGCGTGAAATTTGGGGTAGATCCGCGCTTCAAAAGCGCTCCGCGAGGCAAAAGGACAAAACGCGATAAAATCTTTATTTTCAAATATAACTCTTTTTTTATTTTCTTTTTCCCAATCGATCATTACGCAATGAACGCATTCTTTGTTCTGATGCCAATAATTATCAGAGCCGTTCAAGCTCCGGTAAACATCCGGATCAATGACCGGCATAGCGATCAGTTGCGAATGGGGATGATTGACCGACGCTCCCGCTTCTTTGCCATGATTGTGAAAAATAGAAATATAATCCACAAATCTCTTATTCATTAAATTCAAGTATCGCTCCTGATAAGCGTTTATTATTTCCATAACCTGAACCGTGCTCATAAGTGCAATGTGCTTTGCGTGATCTCGCGTAATTATAACTTCGTGATATCCGACGCCATTGACTACTGAAAAAGGCCCTTCGGTCCGCCTATCCAGTTTCTTCGAGTAATCAAAAGCCGGGTATTTATTGGGCACGACCGCTACTGTCCAGTCCCCTTTCGACTTTTCGTAAACCAAAACCGGTTTGGCCTGTTTTGACATATCGCAAAAAAAACATTCGCCCCCGTTTTCGTTGGGTTTTTGATCTTTTTTGTTCTTAAAATCGTCGGGGCGTTTAGCGCGTCCGGTGGCGATCACAACCCACGCGCCGCTAACTAGATCCTGGCGAATTTCAGATAAAGAAGACATAAAAAGATTTATGAATTATGATTTATGATTTATGAATCTTTGATTATTCTTAAATCGTAAATCTTTAATCTTAAATCACTTGAATTAGTTATATTTTCCCGTCATTAAATTCCATTTTATCCTGGCTAATTCCACAAAAGTATTAATATACCCGCTAAAATTTACTTTGGAATTAGGATCGTTAACCCAGACAATCGGCACAGTTTTAATTTTATAGCCAAGTTTGAGAGCCAGCGCCAAAGCTTCAATATCAAAGCCCCATCTATCGATGGTCATCTTCTTAAATATTTCTTCGGAAGCTTTTTTGCTAAAAACCTTGAACCCGCACTGGGTATCCTCTATGCCGGGCACTGCCAGTATTTGTATCAAAAAATTTCCAAAATCACCCAGGAGCTCTTTAAGGCGCGATTGATGAACCGCGATTTTGCTTTCTTTCAGATCTCTGTCGCCGATCACCACATCGTATCCTTCTTTAAAAAAAGGTAAAAATCTGTCAACTTGATCCAGCGAAGTGGCATTGTCAGCATCCATAAAAACACGAAACGCGCCGCGCGCCTCAAGCATGCCCTGCCTCGTTACATATCCCTTGCCGTGATTTTCTTTATTCTCTATAACTCTAAGATTATAAATTTTCTCAGAAAATAATTTTGAAATTTCGGCAGTCTTATCGATAGACCCGTCGCAAACCACTAAAACCTCTGCCAGATAATTTTGCCGCGATAAAAATGCGGCAATTGATTCTAATGTTTTTTTAATTCGACTTTCTTCATTATAGGCGGGAACAATGACAGAGAGATAAACGCTGTTTTTTAAATTATCGGTTTCATTATCCATAAGCTGGTTTAATTAATTAAAATATGTTTTTGATTTATGATTTAAGATTTAAGAAAAAGTAAAAAAATATTCGTAAATCATAAATCTTAAATCCTGCCTTATTATACCACATTTATCAAAACTATAAAAGGCGGGTTATCCCCGCCTTTCCAGATAATCCGCCAGGATTAGAACCGCCGCAGATTCATCAATTCTCTTCTTTTTGACTCCGGCATCTTTGAATATGCCTCTCGCTTCGTGTGAAGTGAAAATTTCACTTTGTTCCTCTACCGGAATGCCTGTTTTTTCCCTCAATATCTCAATAAATTTTTTGGTTTTTATGGTTTGCTCGGTCGGTTTTCCGCTTAAACCCGCGGGAATACCCACTACAATTCTAGTTACCATTTCTTTCCGGCAAATTTCCATAATTTCCGGCACCAGATCAAGATACCCTTTGTTTTCAATAATGCCAAAAGGCAAAGCTACTTTCAGCTCCTCAATGGCCGTGGCCAGCCCCACTCTTTTTTCTCCATAATCAATGGCTAGGATCTTAGACATAAATTCATTTTAGCATTTTAACCCGCGCTTGACAAATCGTAATTTTGATGATATGGCTGAGAAAATCTAAATTAAAATTTTATCTTATCCCCTTCTTTAATACTTAAACTGTCCGCTACACCAGCATTAACCTCTAAAACTTTATCAACTTTGCTTTTCGAAATAAGTGATCTGGGTGGCTCGCCTCGATTCGCCGAAGTCGAAGCGGGCTGATAATCTTCCGGTTTTACATTTCGAGTTATTTCCATAATTTCATCCCCGCTTATCCAAATAAAATCTAAACTGAAATTCATATCTTTCATCCAAAAAGAATGATGATCGGAAGTATTAAAAATAAAAAGCATGCCTTGATTTTCGGAAAGATTTTTTCTGCCGGAAAGCCCTCTGACTTGTTTTTCAGGCGTATCCGCGATTTCCGCGTTGATTATTTTTCCATTGATCTTCAGCTCTCTAAAAACGCTTTCCGGATTTTCCGGAGCCAATGCCGGTTTATAGCTCGCAAAAAATAAAATCACGACAGCAAAAAACAATGTTATTACGATAAAAAATTTATAATATTTTCTCATGTTCTAGTTTTTATGTGGAAATTTCATTTAAAATTTTTCCGATGCTTTCCTTGAACCCCCGCGGCTCAAAACCAAAGATCTTTTTTAATTTCTCCGCATCATCCGGATTCGCCACCATAGTGTTGCGCAAAGATTCGGTTAGCCAATAGACCACATTCGCGTTAACCGGAGATATAATGCTTAAACCCTTGGCCACAAGCCGGCGCCAATTTCCTTTAATTCTGAAATAATATCTTTTAATTTTTAATTCTTTCGCGTATTGTCTGACAATTTCTTCATAACTCAAAACATCCTTGCCTCCAATATCAAAACTCTTGTTTATAGTGGCTTTTTTATCAAGACAATCGACTAAATATTTTATCACGTCTTTATAAAATATCGGCTGTACTTTAGTCGCATCCGAATCAATGATCGGGATAATGGGAATTTTTTTTACCATACTGTCAATAAGATCAAATGCGGCCGCTCCGCGTCCGATAATAACCGAAGCCCGAAAAATCGTATAATCAACGCCGCTTTTGGAAATAATATCTTCCACTTCTTTCCTGCTTTTAAGATGCAGAGATAATTTTTCTTTTGGGTCGCATATTGCCCCAAGATAAATGATCCTCTGCACTTTGTTCTCGCGGCAAGCGCGCGCCATATTTTCCGCCGCCAGCCGATCAAGTTTGTCAAATCTCTCCCCTCCGCCGGAAATGCTGCTGTCCATATGATGGATAAAATAATAAACGATTTTCACGCCTTTCGTGGCCGCTAAAAGCGAATCATAATCCAACGCGTTGCCTGTGACATAACTGATATTTTTATTTTCCGCTTTTACAAGCCCAAGAACATCCAATTTTTGAATAGTGGGTTTTCTTATCAAACATCTGATAGGAATATTTTTCTCGGCTAAAATTTTCAAAACGCGCCTGCCAATATAGCCAGTCGCTCCGACAATCAAGATCATATATTTTTTCTCTTTTTACTTTTTTAAAAGAATCTCCGCCTCTTTTACCAAAGCATCGAATCCCTCGGCGTAAAATTCTTTTTTCTCTGGAAAATCGGCATCCTTCATTTCCAATATATTTTTTACCAGCATTGTTTTTTGGGCAGAGAGAGATTCCGACAATCTTCCGGAAAATGACGGTAAAATGGTCAGTGGATAGAGATTCCTGCTTTCGATCAAGTACTCGAGGCCCTGCTCCGCCGGATACCGCCAGCCCAAAAGATCTATGCCCTTGCATTCGGAAAATTTTATCGCTTCAGTGGTAAGTTTCGTATTCGTGACCAAGATAGATTTTACTTTTTTGCCTTCGAATTTTCCCGCCGCCAATATATCATGAAACCGCGCGCAATTGGCAAGAGCTATCTGCAGATCCACTTTTCCTTCCGGCAATTTGTGGTATTTGCATTCGCCGATATAAATAAAATCGTCTTTTTCCGCCAAAAAATCAATTTCGTAGGTCACGCATTTTCCCGGAATAAATAAATTCAGACTAACCTTGTAGCCCATGCTTTTGAAAACCTCTCCCGCGTATTTTTCAAACGAATACCCGGTCGGACCGAGTTTTCTCATCGCTTCCCGGAGATTAAACCGCATAACTGCCTTCAAGTCTTTTTTCTCGAGCATTTCTCTCACTTTCGTAAAAATCTCCGTGGTTTTCATTCCGGAATACGCCCCTTGCTCGATAGCAGTAGAAATTTTTTTCGCTTCCTGATCCGAAGCGCCCACTCTTTTGGCGCTCCTGAAAACTTTCCCGAGCGAAAACAATTCTTTCTCGCCCTGAATATTGGTGATAAAAATTTTTTTAGGCATAAAATTATGATTAGTTTTTGCAAAAATCACGTAACAATCTTTATTCATAACTACATCTTAACATAAATGTTCCTCTCTTGACAAATAACAATTAATAATTTATACTTTATTTGTCGTCAGTAAGGCAAGCCAATTAAGGCAAGCATAGATAGAATATTCAGAAACTTTTTTTATAGGGCAACGAAGCCCATTAACCCCCACTCCCCAATCCCTACTGACGATTTATAATCACTGCACCCTTATTAAAAAACAAAACTCGCAAAGAAGGCAATTTAAATTAAATAATTTAAAACCTTCTTTTTTCTTTTTATAAAAAAATAAACCCAACCCCGCAGCTTTACTGCGGGGTATCAGGGTGGGTATTTTACGATAAGTTTCGGCTCCGCCGAATACCTTATGTAGAAACCGTAATAACCGACGAATTTAATTTTCCGCCGGCTATTTTTTACCTTATTTTTAACTTTATAACTTTCTACTTTATAACTTGATAACTTATAATTTATTTCCACCCTTGCCCTACTACTCGCCACATCACCTGCTCTTGCGGCACTTGGATCGGGCCTTGCGGAGTTTGCTGGACAATATTTACCTGGCCTTTCCGGTATTCCAAAATAAGCTCAAAATAATTCGATTCATCGGTATTTTCAATGCAAGCCAGTTTATAGGTTTTAGTATTTATCGCCCTGCCATCGCCCAGCTCCGCTTCGGCGTTCCAGTTCGCGCCCAAACCCATTTCTTTTTTGTATTCTTCGTAAAGTTCCGACATCAATTTCGCGAGATCGCTGTCGGCATTAACGACATTTTTCAAACCCAAGTCATCTTTCGCTTCGCGCCGGCCGATAAAATATTGATGGGAATAAAGTTTCTCCGTGAAATAATCCACGATCGTGGCAATCTCATTATCGGTCATTCTTTTCTTGTGGCTTTTCAATAAACTTTTGGCCAGCATCCGGATCAAGTTATGAATGCGGTTGACATTGCCAAGCGCGAGAGGATGAATTTGCGGATTGGCTTCCACGAATTTATTGAATATTTTTGCCAGTTCCGCATCGCTTTTGATGCCAAACTTGCTTTTCGCGAGGTCAAAATATGCCATCACGTCTTCCACGGAAATGGGAATTTTGCTTTGCGGGTTCGCCGGATCAGTAGGATTAAAAACATTGGCTGTCGAAGGATCAATCGGTGAGAGCTCCGCCAGATCCGTCATTACAATTTCATCCGCTCCGAGCGAGATCATTGTCGCGGCGCTATGGGATTTATAAGGAATTAAAACGCTAAAAGTATCGCAATATTCGCGGATCATTGAAACCAATCGCCACGGCACCATCGTATCTCCGCCGGAGCTGTATAAAAATAGATCTATCTTCGGCACTCGTCCGATCTTCCGTAATTGCGCGCTGACAATCGGAATTATATCCATGGCAATCCGGGCATTCACCGGCCCCTGCCTGTCACTAGTGATATAAGTAATTACTTTTGAATTTCTTGATTTCTCAATTTGCTTGATTAGGTTTTGTGTTTGCATAAGAATTGTTTTTGAATTAATTTTAAAATTTTTTTTTGTTCTATTTTTTTAATATTTCTTCTGTTCTCAGAAGTGTAGGTGGTAAAACTTCTAACGAATGTAATCTAAATAATGCAGTATTTGGATTTGTAAATAATCCATGCCAAATCTGATGGCATTTCACGATTTTTTTATAAAATTAGGAGGGTACTTTTGATATAATCGGCCGAAGAAGGATAACTGCCAAACTAACTCCTTTCCGTATTCCTTGCTTGTTTTATTTCTTCTCTCCCCTTTGAGAAAAACCTTATAGCTTCTGCCAGTTCCTTGTGTTTTTTGGCATATTTTTTAATATCAATCCCTTTTTTATAGGCCTCGCACGCTTGAACTAATGCTTTTGCTCCGGCAGCGGTTCCTTTTGGATGCGCGTGGCATCCCGCGCCCATTGTTGTAATAAAATCTATATTTCCCATCACATCAATAAACGGCTTTAGCAATGTCGGATCTAAACCCCCGGAAATAATCGGGCAACATTTCTTCATGCCTCTCCAGCTATCATCTTCTAAAATAACCCTGTGAGCAATATCTTTATGAACAAGATTTATGGCATCTTTGTCCGTTTCGGGTATTGTCGCCCATTCTTGTTCAAAGAAATGCCCTTTGCTTTTAAAACGCAAAATATTGCGCGCGGCAACAACATCTTCTTCCGGACTTCCTTTCATTTTTCCCACGCCGGCTGTTCCTGTGTGAATTCCTGAAGCTCCCGCCAATCTTGCAAATTTAGATAAAACCAATACTGTAAATCCTATTGGGTTTTCCGGTCTGGTATAACCGCCGTGTCCCGCCCGGTGAAAATGAATGAATACATCGGGATATCTTCTTCTTAATGTCTGTACTGCCATCCATCCCGCCGTAATGCCATCAATTAAAAACGCGTAACTTCCCGGTTCAAAACCGGCATTTCTAATCATCTCGCACCTTTTGATCATTGTGTCAAAATCAGCCGCCGAAACATTAAACGAATGGACTTTTTTCCTTCCGGTTTCTTTGACGGCTTTGTCCATCGCTTCCTTTACATGCTTTACCATTTTATCGTATGGACAGAAGTCCTGGTCCGCCTGAGGCTCATCGTTCTTGACAAAATCTCCGCCACCGGACCAAAAATCATAAGCGGCTTCCGCGTATTCCGCCGAGGTTAATCCCATTTTGGGTTTTATGATTGTTCCTAAAATCGGCCTGCCATAGACATTCAAATATTTTCGCATATCATCAAGAGTATAGCTTGGACCATCATACTGTTCAAGCATTGCCGGAGGGAACCAGACATCTAATAATTTTAAAGCGCTCACTTCTTTCATTCCAAGAATATTTCCAGCAATATAGGTTAAGATATTCTGCACATTTCCTCTTCTGTCAAAAAGTCTCCAGGGATAGGCAACCCAAACAAGGTTTCTTTTTAGATCAAGCTGATAAACGAGCGCGTTCATTTCTCTGGAAAAGGAAGTTTCCGTGTTTACTTTGAAAGTTGTGCCGGTGGAAGATTCTGCGGCAATTTCCGCCGCCGCCTGCAGAATGTTTAACTTTCCCCCGGATACTAAATGAAAAGCGGCAAGAAGATATTCTCCATTTTTAGAATCGGGCAAATTCAAATTTACATAAGCTTGTTGCTTTAGATTAAGCGTTTTAAGTAATTGCTTAAGGTTTGGCATAATCATAATAATTCCCTCTTTTTGGATTACCTATAACTTTAGTTTATCATTTTTGGCTTAATAATCTTTTATTGCTTAAGAATATCTCCCAATCGTCTGATGGCTTCGCCATAGCGCGCCCAATCGCCATCCCTTTGCGCTCGAAGCGCCTCTTCATATGTTCCCAATGCTCTTTGTATGCGCTCCTGAATATCTTGAGATGGTATTCTGCTTGAAGCGGATGGTTTTGCTGTCGCGGTTCCCTGTGGTCGTACTCCCGCTCCGCTGCCAAAGATTTTCACTAATCCTTCTTCCAGCGTTTCTTCCATGGCAATTTTATTTTCATACGCCACCACCACTCGTTTTAACTCCGGAATTTTTCCGGCTTCAGCCTTGAGATAGAGCGGGCGCACATACAAAAGCGATTCTTCAATCGGGATGACCAAAAGCGGACCTTGGATTACTTGCGACCCGCCTTGGCTCCAAAGCGAGATCTGCTGGCTAATCTCGGAGTCTTGATTAATTCGGCCTATGATCTGTTTGGGTCCGAACACGAGCTTGTCCTTAGGAAAACGATAGACTAACAATTTACCGTAGCTTTCTCCGTCGTTCCTAGCGACTATCCATGCAGACAAATTGTCTTTTGCCCGTGGAGTAAAAGGCAACATCAAAACATATTCTTCTTTTTTATCTCCGGGCAACTTCATGATAATATGCCTCGGTTGCATCGGCGGAATTCCACCTGCGCGTGACGCCCCTTCTCCTTCTGCCGCAATGGCCGGAATCTCCCACTGATCTTCCTTGTTGTAAAAAATCTGCGGATCATCCATGTGATAGACCGAATACGCGGCAGTCTGCAGAGTAAAAATATCTTCGGGGTAACGCAAATGAGAAACCAAGCTCTCCGGCATTTCTGACATTGGTTTGAATGTTCCGGGGAAAATATTGGCATATGTTTTTATAATCGGATCCTCTGCATCCGCCTGATAGAAAACAACACTGCCATTATACGCGTCAACCACCGCCTTTACCGAGTTTCTGATATAGTTTATCTTTCCGCCATTTAACCGTATAGGTTCCGAGTAAGGATAACGGTCACTCGTGGTATAGGCGTCGACGATCCAATACACCTTGCCGTCGGCAATGACAATATAGGGGTCTCTATCAAATACTAAAAACGGGGCGATTTTGGCAACCCTCTCGGCAATAGTGCGGTAATACAAAATACGGCTTTCGCTGGTTATGTCGTTGGACAAAAGCAGTTTAAGCGACTGGAATTTCACTGCGTAAAAGACACGCCTTAAAAACGAGTTTATCTCCACCCCGCCCTTGCCCTCATATGTCGCGTAGACATTTTCTTCGCCCTTGGGATAATCAAACTCGCGGGATTTTGTTTTGGTAATGACATAATCGTTTGAAAGCTCGCCGAAGTAGATTTCCGGACGCGTAATTTCAAGCTCTTTCACATCCGACTTGGGCGGCAAGTCCTTAACAAACAAAACCGGCAAGCCTTCTGGGGTAACTTGGTTCACCGGTCCGGCCGCCACGCCATATCCATGCGTAAAGGTGAGCCGTTCGTTAATCCAATTTCTATTCGGCAGACTGGCTGAAGCGAGCTCGCGCGGAGAAAGCATGATCTGGCGAATTTCTCCGTCTATGATATAACGATCATTATCAACTTCGGCAAACTCGTAATAGGTTCTGATTTCTTGTATCTGGGAAAAAGTTGACAGAAGGGGTTTTCTATCCCAAAGCCGCACATTTTTGACCGTGAGATTATTGTTCGCGATATCAGCCGCGGTGATGGGTTTATCTCCCGAGATTTCCCGCTCCTCTATTTTATCAAGCGCAAACCCCTGACGGGTAGCGGCGATATTATGCTTAATAAACGGCGTTTCTTTCACGAGCTCATTGGGAGCAACTGCCAGTTTTTGAACAAGAGACGGAATTATCGCTCCGGCGAATCCTACGACAACATACAAAGAAACTGCTCCGACAAGCAGCGACAAATTTCCTTTCCATGCCCAAAAGGCGGCCGAAACTGCCGCAAGCGCCACCGCAGTTATTGAAATCCAAAGCATAAATATTCTCACGGTTGTGTCTGTATACATCGCGCCAAAAACTAAGCCGCTTTGGCTTGTGAGCAGTTCGAAGCGGGAAAGATAGACACCGGCGGCAATGGTTCCGAGAAAAATTACAAGCAAGATGCCAAGATGGATTCTAGCCCCGCGTTCAATTTGCAATTGCTTAAGTAATCGCAAATTTGCAACATTAAGGCTGCCCCGCAAAAAATATATGATCGCGCAGCCGGCGAGCGATAACAAAACGAGAAATTTTATTAGGCCTAACCCCGTCTGAAAGACCGGAAGAGAAAAAATATAAAATCCGATGTCTTTATTAAAGATGGGGTCTGACGAGCCAAAAGCCGCGCCGGAAATAAATTTTAAAACATCCTGCCAATTAGCCGCGGCTACCAGTCCGAAAAAGAACGCGATTGCCAAACTAAAAATAACGGCTGATCTTTTAACAATGCGATTATCCACATTCACCGGCTGGCCGATCAACGACTCCGGCAACATTGCTGTCCAAGAAATTTTCGAGCGAAGCGCCAAAGAGAAGTTGGCAAGCAAAAAAATGGCGGTAAAAATCCCCGCTGCCGAAAACAGCGCTATTTTAGCGGTTAGAGATTTAATAAAAATTTGCGTATGGCTCACTTCAGAAAACCACCACCAATCAGTAACTAAGGCGATAATGCTTGAGAAAAGGATAAAGGTGGCAAAAATCCCGACAAAGGAGAACTGCATAAGGTATTTTGAAATATTCATAGGTTAATATTAAATAATTATAGAGCAATTATATAACTGAATACAATATAATTGGTTCGCTCGTTCGAAATGTAAAAGCAGTAGCTTTTTCCATTTCTCTCTCGCTGCCAATTATAGCAATGTTTCTTTAATAAATCAATAAAAATTACGCCGGCGGTTTTCCTCTCCAGCTTTCATCCTTATTTTTAATAACCAACCGCTAAAGGCAAAACAAGTGACAGAAGAAGCAAAATAATAATGCTGATAAAGATTACTCTTTTAATTTTACTTTGTTTGTCGGGAAGCATATTTTTTAATCGTAGATTCACATTATAGATTTTTCTTTCCTTGTCAAAGAGGAATAAATATCCAAAAGGGCAAAAAGCAGGCTTATAGTGAGAGGTCCCAGCAAGAGACCAATGGGTCCAAAAAATCCAATGCCGCCAATGACCGAGAGGAAAATAATTAAGGGGTGCGAATGCGTGCCGCGCCCAATCAGCTTAGGACCTAAAAAATTATCAATAAGCCCCACCGCTGTCATTCCCCAAATAAAAAGACCGGCCGCAAAAAGCGTCTCTCCGCTAAAGTATAAGTAGAGAATAGCCGGTAGGATCACCAGCGATGTTCCAATGCCGGGCATTAACGCGGCTATTGCCGCAACACTGCCCCATAGAATCGCATTGGGAACTCCGAAAATAGCAAACCCGACTGCGGTCAGTATGCCTTGAACGAGCGCCACCGTGAGACTCCCTTTGACGACGGAATTAATTACCAAGGCAAGTTTATTAAAAATCGCTTCATCGTGAATGTCTTGCAAAGGACTTAAAGCGATGATAGCTCTTTTCAGTTTGCAGCCATCTTTAAACAAGTAATAAAGAGCGATGAGAAATATAAAAACGCCCACCATTACTTTAGCAATATTCGCAAAGAGCGGACCAAGATGCTGGAGCAGCCAGCTTAATCCCTGCTTTAAATATTGATTAACATCAACGGAAAATTCTATCGGCACAGGAGAAAATCTTTTAAGGTTCTGTATGGCGTCATTCACGATGCGAGAAAGATCGGTTGCGCCGCCATTCTCAATGAGAGAAAAGTAAAGCCCGGTTGCTTCCTGAAAAATCTGTATGCCTAAAAGCGCGAGAGGCGCAACAACAACGGTAAAAACAGAGATAGTAGCGAGAAACGCCGACAAGCTCTTTCTATCTCGCGTCATAGTAAGTAATTTTTTATGCAGTGATTCAAAAACAATTGCAAAAACAATTGCCAAGATCAACGCATAGAGAAAAGGACTGAAAATAAAAAAGGCGAGGATAAAGATTCCCGCAAGGAGAATAAGTAAAAAATAAAGTTCTGATTTTTGGCGATTCATGGTGATATTTATTTATGCGCGAATTATTTCCACCCCTGCCCGACCACCCGCCACATTACTTGCTCTTGAGGCGTTTGAATCGGACCCTGCCTATCGCTAGTGATATAAGTAATTACCTTTGAATTTCTTGCTTTTTCAATTTGCTTGATTAGATTTTGTGTTTGCATAAAAATTGTTTTATTTAATTATTACTTTTTAATAGATAGATTTTCAATAAATTTTTCTAATAATTTTTTTAATAATATTCCCAAAATACCAACAGTCGTAATACCTCCTAAAATGTAAGCAATAAAATTAACCGTTATCTTTGTTTCATAAAATAATTGATTAAAACTATCCATTAATTTACTATCAATATTTAAAACTTTATCATTTTTAATATACTCAAAAATGGTAATCAAATTATTTATTTTAAAAATTATTAAAATATAAAAAAGAAGAGTTGAGAATAATAAAATTATCAAAAAAATAATTAATATAAACTTTATAATATGAGATTGGGATAATTGTGAATGAACTAATTTTTGTACCCATTCTGGATTATTTATATCCTTTTCCAAGTTTTTAATTCTCTCTTCGTGTTTATTTACCGATGAGGCTAATTCTAATACAGTAGTCATTTCTGATTTTGGTGTTTCGGCAGAAGAACCTAAATTTTCCTGCGCAGTCTCAACCGATTTAATTTGCTTAAGTTTATTTTTATTATTCCTAGACATAAAATTTATAATTCAAAAATTGGAAATTTTTCTAATATTGGTGGGATTTTAATAATTGCATAATCAATAATTTCCGTAAAATTTTCTTTTGTAAAATCAGAGTTATCCATTGTTTCAGCAATACTATTAATATCTAACTGTACTTTTACCACTCTATCAGCTTTTCCTAAAACTGTAATTAAATTATTCATTCCTGTCTCACCTTTAGTTTTATCCGCTTTATTATATCTAAATGTTAACTCTTTTGGATCTGTAAATTTACTATCTAAAAAAAATTCTTTCTTTAAATATTCAGATCCATTTTCATCATCTATCGTAATTTCAAATTCTATTATAAAACCAACCCTATTTATAATAGAATTTTTAGATTTTAAAAAATCAAATAATTTTAAAGAATTATCCTTTTGTTTACTTAATACTCTATCTATGTTTTCTAAATTTTCGGTTGCGTTATAAAAAACATAGGTTCTATCTAACGCTACATGGCATGAATAAATTCCATCTTTACTATTTAAAATAATTCTCGGAATTTCTGGTGGCGTACCAAATGGTATAGGAAACATTATTGGTTCGCCGTCAAATATACTTCCAACTTTTTCTCTCAATTCTAGAAGAATTTTTGATTTATCGTAGGTATTTCCCAGTTGGAAATTTTTATAAAAAATAGCTGTTTGAATTTTTTTAATTTCTTTTTTCATACTTTTAATTATTTGATACCTAAAATTAAATAAGTAATAATCGCACCTATTGTGGCACTGGTAGCTCCAACAAGCACATCTCTCATAATAGATGGTTTTATACCCTTCAACCAATTATTAACTAATTCGCTCGAAGCACTGTTTGTAACAGAAACTGCACTCAGAGAATTAGTTTCAGTATTCACTTTGTTAAAATTTTGATTTAGAATCGGAAACTTATTAGGAATACTACTTTTTCCCACTTCGTGATTTTCTTTTTTATTAAAAGAATTATTTATATTAATTTCTATAAAACTCATATTTTTAGAACAGGCTGTTTTATTGATTTACGCTTACAGTAATTGTATATTAAAATAAATTTTACGCAAGAGTAAAAGATACAAAAAAGAGGCTTTTATCCTCCTTTTATGCATATTTACCCCAAATTCTCACCCCCAAAATCCTTTAATTCACTTTAATTAATTCTATGCCCTTTTTAAGCTAAAAGCAAGCCCGCCAAAGGGCGGGCAGGGCTATAAAAGATGCATTTTATCCACAGAAAGCTATCAAGCCATTGACAAGGTACCTAGTCAGTAGTATATTAACTATAGGATCCTCGGCCAGGAGTTTATACACTCCACATGGGCGGGGGATTTTTTTATTACGGTTATTCGGGCGAGAAACAAGACATAAAATATTTTCTGCCGTTCTTTTTATCTTCCTTGACTTGCGCGTAAAATATTTCCTTATCTTTGGTTAAACCGGCAAAACGATAAAAGGTCTCATTCCTTTTATTTGGATTTTCCCTTGCACTTGGTTCGTTATAACTTGTGCCGGGAAGTTTTTTAATTTTTGTCTGATAAGGAATCATAAAATTCTATTACTTTAATTGATTCTATGCCATTTTTGGCATTAAATCAAGAATAAAAAAACAAAAAAATAACCAGCGAGTTTGAGGCTCAACTGGTTTTATATTTTAATTCTTCAACAAAAGCTTACTGGCGGCGGCAAGCTTTTGGGATCGCACCCTTCGGTTTTGTCAATAAATACTTCTTCGCCCATATCGCTAATTCCGTGCTTGGAAAGATATTTGACGTGCTCTTGCAATTCCGCATTCCTTTTTATCATTTCACGGATGACTTTCCTTAATTCCCTGCTTCTGATGTTTTCATCAAAAAGTTCAAAAACGCCCCTTCCGTCATATATTTTTACACCCCAAACGATAAAGTGATGCCCGAGCTGAATGTCAGCGCTTACGTCTCCGTTTTGGTGGCGGCAATCAAACTTACTCAGCTTGATAAACTCAACCGGTATTGCCAATTCGCGATCATTCCATTCCGGAAAAAACTCTTCGAGATCGAAATCGTCTAATTTCTGTCCCAATAGATCGCGCATTCGCACCTCGTTTTGTTTGAAGAAAAACCAAATTGCTTCGCATATGATCTCTTCAAGCAAATGCAACGGCGTGTTTTTCTCTTTCTCTTTTCTGTGTAGAAAGGGGGTGTCCATCAATCTTAGCGATGCCATAGACAAGTTTTGATGGAATGATCCGCCTTCCTTTTCGTATCCGGCTTGAACGCCCGCGATATTAAGCGCATTACCAAGTTCTAGCGTCGCCCGTACTGTTTTTTCTTCCCCTAAATCGCTTTTAAGGGAAACTAACCGCAGACTTTTTACCTTTAAGCATATTCTTTTCATTTCTTCCTCCTTGCTTTAAAGAGCAATCGATTAAATACATACTAAACATAACTTGGCTAAAAGTCAATGCAAAAAAATAAAGGGCGGTTTATGCCCTTAAATTTGATTTTCTTTGGTTAATTCTTCGGAAATTCTTCCGACAAGCGCTTCAACAGTATCAATGCCGACGATACTGTCTTTGAAAATAGCGATCGGCCTTTCCAAGCCGGAACCATTATCGTAGGGAATCGAAATATTTACGCAATCTCCTTCTTTTTTTAGAAAAGAAATCGTTCGCCAATACTTGATACCGTACACGACAATATCTTTGGCGACACGAATATCGCTGAATCCCTCGACCTTGGCAAGCGCGTTTTTAAGCTTTTTACCGCGGCATCCGTTAAGCGCGACAATTGCTGAATTTAATTTTTCAATATTTTCAGTGTGGGGTATCGGCCCTAAACACCTTTCCGAATTCCCATTATTTTCAGCCATTCATCATTCCTCCTAGCCATAGCTTAACTATTGTTGCGTTTTTTGTCAATAAATTATAGCCTCGTCAGCACTTCCGCTTCGTTTTTCGTCACCGCCACCGTATGCTCGAAATGCGCCGAAAGACTTTTATCGCAAGTCGTATAAGTCCAGCCATCAACCAGAGTTTTAACTTTATAACCGCCAACATTTACCATCGGCTCAAAAGCCAAAACCATTCCCTCTTTTATTTCTAACCCCGTGCCCGGCTTGCCAAAATTAGGGATCTCCGGCTCTTCGTGGATAAATTTTCCCACTCCATGCCCCACCAGATCCCGCACTATTGAAAAACCGTTTTTTTCCGCGTAAGATTGCACCGCGAAACCGATATCGCCCAAATGATTGCCAATCTTGGTTTTCTCAATCGCTAGCTCCAGGGATCTTTTTGTCACCGCGATTAATTTCTGGGCCTCTGGCGAAATTTTTCCCACGCCAACCGTGATCGCCGCATCCGTAAAATAACCTTTGTACAAAACTCCCATATCCAAACTCACGATATCGCCTTCCTGCAACACCCGTTCTCCCGGAATTCCATGCACCACTTCTTCATTCACCGACACGCAAACGCTCGCCGGAAAACCACCCTGGCCGTCATGATTAAAATCGGGCTTATAATTTTTAAAAGCCGCCGCCGCGCCATATTTAAAAACAAGGCTTTCAGCAAGCCTATCCAGTTCAATTGTTTTCATTCCCGGCTTTACCGACTGACCCAGATCCTCCAATATTTGCGCGAGGATTTTCCCGCCTTCACGGATCAAAGCGATCTCTTGGGGAGTTTTGATATAAATCACGATATTTTGATTTATGATTTAAGAATACGGCTATAGTTCGAGCCTTACTCATAAATCTTAAATCGTTAATCATAAATCTTGCATACCTTTCAAATTAATTACGACGGAAATGATCGCTAATTTTCTTTAGTATTTCCCGATTTACTAAAGCTACTCCTTGCTCGCCGTTTATCTCGATCAAAATTCCTTTTTTCTTAAAAAATTCCAAAGTTTTCGCCACCTGTTCGCGAAAATATGCCAATCTGTTCCGTATCAATTTCGGCGTATCGTCGGCGCGCTTGATAATTTTTCCTCCGCAAGCTCCGCAAGGCTTCTTGGGAAATTCATTTAAAGTATATACTTTTTTGCATTTTTCGCAAATATATCTTTTTGCCAGACGCTTCAGCACTTCTCGCGCTGAAACTTTTAAAAAGATCACTACTGGCACTCCCCGCTTGCTTTCCCGAAACCATTTCAATGTCAGTTTTGCCTCGCCGATCATCCTGGGCTGTCCGCTAAAGATCAATCCGCGGCTGATAGGTTTTCCGAAAACCTGCTTCTTTATCCAATCTCTGATTATATCAGTAGGAGCCAGATTGCCTTTGTTCATTTTTTCCGCCAATTTTTTAAAAGCACCGCTTTTTGAGGCCAGAATGCTTCTTAAATATTCTCCGCCATCCACCATTTTCAGATCAAATTTCCGCGCTAAAAGTTCAGCTTGAGTTCCCTTGCCCGAGCCGGAAGGGCCTAAAATGATCAAATTATTTGGTTTTGTGAAATTCATTTATCTTTTTAATAATATCCTTGTGAATTTCCTCAATTGCAGGCTCGCCATTAATGACGATCAGCCTTTTTCTGTCCTGATAATATTTTTTCAGATCCAGCATTCTTGATTTATATTCTTCAATCCTTCGACGCACCACTTCGGGCTTATCATCGCTTCGGACCATCAGATCCCCGCCGCACTTGTCACACTTCCCAGTATTATAAGCCGGATCTTTGGACAAAAAAACAGCGCCGCATTTTGAACAAATGAGCCGTTTCTCGGTTCTTTCAATGACAGTATCGGCGCTAATATTCAAATAAATAGCTAAACTTCCCGGCAAATCATAATTTTTTAAAACTTCATCGAACGCTTTCGCCTGATTAAAAGACAAAAAGGTATCAAAAAGAAAACCTTTTTTCCGCTGACTCGCGGACATTTTTTCTATTTTTTCCTTAACAGCCTGAATAATAATTTCATCCGGCTGGGGAACTCCTTTATCATAATTATCTTTTGCTTTTTTGCCTAGCGGCGTATCAAGAACGATCAACTGTCTTACGAGATCTCCAACACCGATGTGATTTAAATTATATTTTTGAGCAACGACTTTTCCTTGCGTGCCCTTGCCCGAACCCGGAGGACCGATAATAGTAATAACAAATGGAGACATAAGATTTTATAAAATCCCTAAGATTATAAAATTAAAATTTTAAATAACCTGATAAAAACTTTATATTTTTACGGTTTTATTGAACTTGCGTTTAATACTGTTCGTAATCTTTGGTTACGATCTGCGCTTCGATCTGGCGGACCGTATCAAGCACCACGCCAACGACGATCAATACCGCCGCGCCTCCCAATACTAAGCTGGTATCCCCCGTGAACGCTTGCCCGATAAACGGCAAAACCGCTATCAATCCCAAGAAAACCGCGCCGGCCAAAGTGATCCTGTTGATCACGTAGGATAAATATTCCTTGGTCGGATTTCCCGGCCTGATCCCCGGGATAAAACCGCCTTGTTTTTGCAAATTCTCGCTGACCGTATGCGGTTCGAAAACTACCGCCGTATAGAAAAATGTGAACAACACTACCATGATAAAATACATCGCTCCATAAAAAGTTTGATTTTCAAACAATGCAACAATGTAAACGGCGGCGGATGCGACCGCGGGATATTTGGATGTAACCAAAAAAGAACCGATCATGCCGGGAAAAAGCATTATCGACATCGCGAAAATTATCGGGATCATTCCGGCAGAATTTACCTTCAGCGGCAAATAAGTATTCACCCCGCCGTACATTTTTCCGCCCCGCACCCTTTTGGCGTAAGAAACGGGAAGATTTCTCTGGGCTTCGTTGGCCAAAACGACGCTGGCGACAACTAATACCGAAAAAACCAAGAATATTATATATCCCGGGATCTGACTCGCGTCCATTAAAGTAAGCTTCCCTATCGCTGTTTCCGGCATTTGCGAAACAATTCCGGCGAAAATTATCAAAGATATGCCATTTCCAATGCCTTGTTCAGTGATCAATTCTCCCAGCCACATTAAAAATATTGTTCCAGCGGTAATCACAACCAAGGTATAGATCATCGTCTGATTGCTCATAATATCAAGAACTCCCTGATTCTGAAATAATTTTATCATTCCATATCCCTGGAGCAAAGCCAACGGCACTGTCAAAATTCTTGAATATTGATTAAATTTTTGCCTTCCCGCTTCTCCACCCTCGTGATACATTTCCTTAAAAGAAGGGAAGATCATTGTCAAAAGCTGCATAATAATGGAACTGGTGATATACGGACCCACTCCAAGCATTACGATTGAAAGGCTTGAAAGTCCGCCTCCGGAAAATAAATTAAGCAAGCCAAAAAGCTGGTTATTCTCAAAAAAAGCCCGCAATTTTTCAGTATCGACTCCCGGTACGGGAAAATGCGAAGCCAACCGAAAAACGATCATTATCCCCAGGACATACAGAATCTTATTGCGAAGCTCTTTTATTTGAAAAATCTTTAAAATTTTATCAAACATATGGATTTAAATTTTCAATTTCTAATTTCTAATTTTTATTAAATTTTTAATTCTTTAATTTTTAAACCTTTTGTTTGAAAATTATTTCATTGAAAATTCATTGTAAATTGAAAATTGATAATTATTTTATTATTCCCCCGGCTTTTTCTATGCTTTTTTTAGAAGAAACGGTTGTCAGACAATCTTTAACTGTAAATTTTTTAGTAAGTGTGGTATTTCCGACGATTTTCACGGGGTTTTTAATGGACTTAATGATCCCCTTGGCTTTCAGCGAAACAGGAGTGACCAATTCGCCGTTGGAAAATTTTTCCTCTAATCTCTTAATATCAACTGCGGTTGATCGGGGGCTAAGACTGACAAACCCGCCTAATTTCGGCACATGGCGCGCCAAACCGGAGCCGATCCTCTTTAATTTCAATCGGTGATTTGTTCGGGCTTTTTGGCCTTTATTGCCGCGGCCTGAATAAATGCCGCGCTTGCCGCCTCGGCCGACTCTTTGCCCTCTTTTTCTTTTTTTGCTTAATGTAAGTTCGTGAATTTGCATAAAGTTTAACTTATCTTTCTCAAAAATTTAACTATAATATTATTTATTATTTGCTTTTAGCTTTTTCTTCCGTTACGCCTTTTGCCTCTTTTGCCGGCGCTTCCGCGATTTTCTTGGCTTGCATATTGACAGGGCGAGTATTGGACTTAAATTTTCCCAATGCGATTATTGTCGCTCGCGCGCAATTCAGCTTATTAGTAGAGCCGAGTATTTTACCGGAAGCATTTGCCACTCCGGCTAATTCCAAAATCGTGCGAACCGCTCCGCCGGCAATAATACCGCTTCCTTTGGGAGCCGGTTTTATCAAAACCATACTTGCTCCATATTTCTGATAAACTTCATGAGGAATGCTGCCATTCGTAATCGGCACGACAATGATCGATTTTTTGGCATTGGTCACGGATTTCTGGGTAGCATCGGTAAGATCAGCGCCTTTAGCGACTCCGACTGCAACTTTTCCTTTCCGGTTTCCGATGATCACCAAAGCCCTGAAACTGAAGCGCTTTCCGCCTTTAACCACGCGAGCCACGCGGCTAGCTTCCAGAAGTTTTTGATCATATTCGCTTTTTTCTCTTTTGTCTCTAAAAACCATATTGTTTGATTTACGATTTAAGATTTATGATTTACGAATTATTCTTAAATCTTTAATCATAAATCATAATTCTTGAAATTTTTATGAATAATACTTTTTTATAAAATTTTACTTTATCCAACTTGATAAATTACCGTCTAGAACTTCATTCCGCCTTCTCTGGCGCCTTCGGCAATTGATTTTATCCTTCCATGATATTTAAATCCGCCTCTGTCGAAAACAACTTTCTCGATCTTGGCCTTTTTTGCTTTCTCGGCCGCCAATAAACCCACCTGCTTGGCGACAGCGATCCTTCTGCCGTTTTCACCCTTATCGTCCTTGCCGGAAGATTTAGCTCGAGCTGTTTTTATTTCTTTGTCCGAAACGCTCAATAAAGTCTTGCCGCTCTCGTCATCGATCAATTGCGCGTAAATATGAGCATTGCTTCTGAACACGGCCAATCTCGGAACTTCGGCTGTTCCTTTGATTTTTGCCCTTATTTTCAAATGGCGGGCGTCTTTCTTCAATTTTTTAAAACTTACATTTTCTTTTGACATATTCTTAAATAATTCTAAATTTTTAATTTTAATTTTACTTCGCTGCTGATACGACTTTCTTTCCCGCTTTTCTCTTTACAACCTCGCCGACATAGCGAATCCCTTTTCCCAAATACGGTTCAGGCGGCTTGGAAGCTCTTATCTCCGCCGTGATCTGCCCGACTTTTTGCTTATCAATGCCGGAAACTATGATGAAATTCTTTTCAAGTTTGAATTCCACGCCTTCCGGCGCGGTAAATTCCACCGGGTGCGTAAATCCGACACTCAAAATTACCTTGTTCTTGCCTTGCAAAGCCGCTTTAAAACCAATTCCCTGGATCTCGAGGCGTTTTTCAAAACCTTCCGTGACACCCTTTATCATATTGGCGATCAGCATTCTGGTAGTTCCCCAAATTGATTTATTTTCTTTAGTGCTTTCTCCGATGGAAAGAACCATCTCTTTGTCTTTCATTTCAATATTAATAGCGCCATCAACTATCAAAGACAGCTCGCCTTTCGAACCCTTTACGTGAACTTCCTTGCCGGTCACTTTTACCGTGACGCCATCCGGAATAATAATTGGTTTTTTACCGATTTTAGACATAATATTTTAATTAGATTTTTACCAAATTTTACAAATTAATTCTCCGCCCAGTCCTTGTTTTCGCGCTTCTTTGTCAGTCATCAATCCTTTGGAGGTGGAAATGATCGCCAATCCGAATCCCTGAAGCACATACGGCACCTTGTCTTTCTTGACATAAACTCTTTGCCCGGGCCGGCTCACTCGCACCACGCCGGAAAAAGCGGGCTTATTGTTTACATATTTCAAGCCAACCTCAACAAAAGATTTATTGTCAACGCTCTTTACGCCGATTTTCTCCAAATACCCTTCCTTTTTGAATATCTTTAAAATATCCAGTTTTATGTTGGAGGCGGGCTCAATTACGGTTTTTTCTTTACCGGCGCGTTGAGCGTTTCTAATTCTTGTTAATAAATCGGCTATTGGATCTGTCATAATATATAATTAAATGTAAATTTGATTCTCTTAATATTTAAATTACCACGAAGATTTTTTTACGCCAGGTATCTCTCCGATCGAAGCCATTTCCCTGAAGCAAATCCTGCAAAGTCCAAAATCTCGCATAAAAGCGCGCTTGCGTCCGCATTTCCAGCAGCGCCTGATCGTGCGGGTCATATACTTAGGTTTTTTTAATGCTTTTACAACTAAGGCTTTTCTTGGCATAATATTTTTTACTCTTTTTTAATGGGAAAACCCAAATGAATTAATAAACTCTTTGCTTCTTTGTCGCTTTTCGCGTCGGTCACTACCGTCACTTGCAATCCAAAAATACTCGAGGTCACATCGGCGTTAATTTCAGGAAAAACATAATGCTCGCGAATTCCCAAGGAAAAATTGCCTCGTCCATCAAAAGAATTGTCCGGCAATCCGCGAAAATCACGAACCCGGGGCAAAGCGATATTGATAAGCTTGTCGATAAATTCATACATTTTTTCGCCTCTGAGCGTCACTGCCACGCCAACAGGAATTCCTTCTCTGATCTTAAAACTCGAAATTGATTTTTTGGCCAGCTTCAACACGGGCTTCTGTCCGGTGATCGCGGCGATATCAAACACTATCTGATCCAAAAGCTTCTTATTATCTAAAGACTTGCCTACTCCGGCGTTAATAACCGCTTTTTTCATGCGCGGCACAGCCATGTCGTTCTTATAACCGAACTCTTTTTTCATAGCCGGGATGACTTCTTTTATAAATTTTTCTTTTAATCTTGACATATATTTAAACTGATAACTGGTTTATTTTAAATTTCTTGATTACATTTTTTGCAAATCCTGACTTTTTCTCCGTTTTCCAGCTTCTTGTATCCTACTCTGGCCGGCTTGCCGCATTTCGGGCAGATCACCATAAGATTCTCGATCCTTATAGGAGCTTCAACGCTTAAAATCTGGCCTTTTTGTCCGCTTCTTTTCGGCTTCTGGTGGCGCTTGATCATATTCAATCCGCCGACGACAGCTTTTCCTTTTTCAGGCAAAATTCCAACAACCTTACCGGTCTTGTTCCTGTCTTTTCCTTTTATCACCAATACGTTGTCATTCTTTTTGATCTTCATATTTTTATTCGGATATAATTTATTACAATACCTCGGAAGCCAAGGAAATAATTTTACTAAAGCCTTTTTCTTTCAATTCTCTTCCAACCGGACCAAAAATTCTCGATCCCCGGGGTTCTTTGTTCTCGTCGATGATCACTGCCGCGTTGTCGTCAAATCTGATATAAGTGCCGTCTGTCCGGCGCAAAGCTTTTTTCTGCCTGACAATCACCGCTTTCACGACTTCATGCTCTTTTACCACGCCTTTCGGATCTCCCTGCCTGACCGAAGCAACGACAATATCGCCGATCTTGGCGTAGCGGTGGCGCGTTCCGCCCAAAATCCTAAAACATCGGATTATCTTGGCTCCGCTATTGTCTGCAACTTTTAAATTTGTTAATACTTGGATCATATTTCTATTGTCTTATTTATAAATTACTTTGCTTTACCTATCACTATCCAGCGTTTTTCTTTGCTCATCGGCTTCGTCTCCTGAATGATCACCCTGTCTCCGGCTTTGTATTCGCCTTTCTCGTCATGCGCCTTGTATTTCTTGGTTACTTTATATTGCTTTCGATACTTTTCATGCAATTTCAATTTATCAACAGCCACAACTACCGTTTTCTGCATCTTGGCGCTGACCACTGTTCCGACCAAATGGCGGATACTTTTCTTTTTTTCATTTCCTTCTTTAGAAATTGTTTTATTGACTTTTTTTTCCATGATTTTGTTTAAATTGAAATTTTAAATCTCTTGTTTTTAAATTATTGCTTTATTGTTTTTTCTTTTTCTCCGATGATCGTTAGAATTCTCGCGATCAACTGCCTGTTTTTCTTGAACTGCGATACTTTTTTCAGCTTCCTGTTGGCTCTTTCCATATTCAAAGATAAAGTATTTTCTCTCGTTTCAGCAATGATCTTTTTTAATTCCTCGATTGTTTTTAATTTTAATTCTTTGGCTTTCATGATCTTGGTTTATAAAGTATTAGTTAGCGTGCTGCTTTTCAATAAATTTCACTTTAATGGGAAGTTTGTGCGAAGCAAGCCTCATCGATTCCCGGGCTTCCTCTCTGGTTACGCCGTCGATCTCAAACAAAACTCTTCCTGGCTTGATAGCGACCACAAAATGATCAGTAGAGCCTTTTCCTCCGCCCATCGGAACTTCTGATCCTTTGACCGTTATCGGCTTATCGGGAAAAACCCTGATCCATATTTTTCCGCCGCGCTTGGTGTATCTGGTCAAAACCCTTCTTACCGCTTCGAGCTGCCTGGCGGAAACCCACGAAGTCTCGAGAGCTTTAATTCCGTAGCTGCCAAAATTCAGATCAGTGCCGCGGCTGGCCACGCCGGAAAATCTCCGTCTGCCTTTTTGCTGTTTTCTGTGTTTTACTTTTTTTGGAATCAACATATTTAGTTTTATTTGCTTGTACTGAACTATTTAATTGGAGTAGAAGTACTATTTATTTTTTTGCTTTTTTTCGCCTCCGCTTTTTCGTCAAACACTTCGCCCTTATACACCCAAACTTTTATCCCTACCGCGCCATAAGTCGTAAAAGCCGTCGCTCTGGTAAAATCAATATTGCTTCGAAGCGTGTGCAAGGGAATTTTTCCTTTGGCGAGCCATTCTCGCCTGCCCATTTCCGCCCCATCAAGCCGCCCGGAGATCGCGATCTTTATTCCCTGAACTCCTTTTTTGCTGATTACCGTTTCCAGCATTCTTTTCAGGGCTCTTTTCCAGCCGATCCTCCGCTCGATCTGACTGGCAATTTCCTGCCCGATGATCGCCGCGCTGGATTCCGGATCTTTCACTTCGAGCACATCAAGTTTAACTTCTTTTTTCAATCCAAGCTTCGTTTTCAGCATTTTTCTCAGATCCTCGATGCCGGTTCCGCCCCGTCCGATTATGACTCCGGGCCTCGCGGAAAGAATGGAGATCGTGACAACGTTAGACGCCCTGTCGATGATAATTTTTTCCACTGCCGCTTTTTTCAAATTTTCCATAAGGATCTTTCGAATGCCAAAATCTTCTTTCAGAAGTTCCGGAAAGTTTTTGTCGCCAAACCAGCGGCTCGTCCAATTGACAGTGTAGCCTAGTCTAAATAATAACGGATTTACTTTGTGTCCCATAGCAAGTTTAAAATGGATTAATTATTCTTGTTTTTTACTTTTTCTTTTTTTCAGCGCTTCTTCTTTCGCTTCCCCTGCCAAAACTTCCCGAGATTCTTCCGATTTTTTTTCTTCCAGCGCTTCCAGCTCTACGGCTTTTTTATCGAGCTCGATAGTGACAGTGCTCGTTCTTTTCAATATCGGGAAAGCCCGGCCCATCGCGTGCGGCATGGATCTTTTCAGGGTCGCGCCGTCATCAACGGTTATTTTTGAAATAAACAGATCTTCTTTTTTCATTTTAAAATCATTCTCCGCCGCCGCCACTGCCGATTCCAGGAGTTTCATTACAGGCACAGCCGCTCTTTTGGGAATATATTTCAATTGTTCCATCGCTTCATCAACTCTTAATCCTCTGATGAGATCGGCAACCAACCGGACTTTGCGGGGAGCTGTTCTTAAATTTTTTAGGTAAACTTTTACTGGCATATTTTAAAATTTCTAATTTATATTGCTTTAATTATTATTTCTTGACCGGTTCAGCAGCTTTGGCCGCCGGAGCTGCGGCGCCCGCCGGAGCGGTTTTGGCCGCTTCAGCCGCCTTGGCAGCCGCTTCGAGTTCTCTCTGCATTCTTCCGCCGTGCCGGCTAAACTTGCGCGTCAGAGAAAATTCGCCCAATTTGTGGCCTACCATATCTTCCGTCACCAGCACAGGAATGTGCGTCTTGCCGTTATGCACGCCAAACGTAAAACCGATCATTTGAGGAATAACCGTCGAATCTCTGCTCCAAGTCTTAATAACCGTCTTGTCGCCGATCTTCAGCTTCTCGATCTTCTTTATCAATTTTTCGTCCACAAAAGGACCTTTTTTAGTGCTTCTTGACATATAAATTATTTTATCTTCTGTGTTTAATAATAAATTTTTCTGATAATTTTTTCTTATTTCTAGTTTTCTTTCCCATCGCGATCTTTCCCCAGGGAGTTTTCGGATGCTTCAAACCGATCGGCTGGCGTCCTTCGCCTCCGCCGTGCGGATGGTCAACCGGATTCATCGCCGAACCTCGCACGCCCGGGCGTTTGCCCAGCCATCGGGATTTTCCGGCCTTTCCCAAATTTCTCATCCGAAATTCCGCCTTGCCTATCTGTCCGACCGAAGCCCAGCATAATTCCGAGAGCATTCTTATTTCGCCTGAAGGAAAACCGAGATGCACATAGCCGCCTTCCTTGGCTCTTACTATGGCCAAAGCGCCTGCCGTGCGGACGATCTGCCCGCCTTTTCCCGGAGTCAGTTCGATGTTGTGTATATTGGTGCCAACCGGAATATTTTTCAAAATCAATCTGTTGCCGGTTTTTACCGGAGCATTGGCCGAAGCGATAACTTCATCATTCGCTCTCAATCCTTCCGGGGCCAAAATATATCTTTTTTCGCCGTCTTTGTAATTCAAAAGCGCGATATAAGCCGAGCGGTTCGGATCATATTCGATCGAAGCGACCCGGGCCGGAATATTGACCTTATCCTGTCCGAAATCAATGATCCTGTACAATCTTTTTGCTCCGCCGCCCTTGTGCCGCGTCGAGATCTTGCCTTTGGCCCGTCCTGATTTTTTTGCGTGACCAAGCGTCAAGGATTTTTCAGGCCTGGCTGTCGTTACGAAATCATTTTTTACCACTGACGCGCCTCTTCTTCCGGCGGTTGTTGGTTTATATTCTATTATTGCCATATTCTTTCTCTGTGAATAAAATTTTAAAACTTTTTACTTGGTCTTTGCCGGCTCGATGCTTTCGCCCGCTTTTAGCGTCACGATCGCTTTCTTAAATCCCGGCTTGACCATTTCCCGTCTTCCGACTCTTTTCGGCTTAGCTGAGGTTTTTATCATATTAACGCTCGTCACATTCACTTCATAAAGCCCTTCGATCGCTTTTTTCACTTCAATCTTATTGGCTCCGTTCGCCACTTTGAAAGCATATTTATTCAACGGCATCAAATTGGAAATTTTTTCCGTGAAAAGCGGCTCAAAAATAATCGCGCTGATCTTATCTTTCGATATCTTGTTCTTCTTAAAATCCTTTCCGGCGTTTTTCTTTTCAACTTTTGCAGCCTTTTCCGCTTCCGGTTTTTTGGCGATGTTTTTAACTTTATCAAGAATTGTCATATGCTTTTAATGAATTTTATATCTTAAATGTTTTCTCGATTGCGGCTATCGATTCTTTCGGCATTATCAAGTTCTTGTATCGCAATACGTCCACTATATTCAAAGATCCGATTAGGATAGATTTTATTCCGGGAATATTGCGGCTGGCCAAATAGACATTTTTATCCGTCTTGGGCAGCGCGATCAAAGCAGTCTTGGCTACGCCGAGATTTTTCAGGATCTTAGCGAAAGTTTTTGTCTTGGCATCGGCAAGGCGCAGATCGTCAATAATATACAAGACTTTATCGTTCAGCTTGGAAGCCAGAGCCATATGCAACGCCAATCTTTTCTTTTTCAAATTGATCTTTTTCCCATAGGAAGCGTCAGCGGTAGGACCGAAAGTTATTCCGCCATGCCTCCAAATCGGAGACCTGATCGAACCTTGTCTGGCTTGTCCCGTGTGTTTCTGGGCAAATGGCTTTTTTCCGCCTCCGCGTACTTCTCCGCGGGTCTTGGTGTGAGCGTATTTTATCCGGCTATTCGCCTCTTGAGCGACCACCGCTTCGTGCATCAAGTCTTTCTTGGGTTTCAGTCCAAAAATATTCTCAGGCAGATCCATTTCTCCCACTACCTTTCCCTCTTGATTATATAAATTAGTCTTGATCATATGTATAATTATCCGTTCTATTTAATGCTGACTACTTCGATCAAAGCTCCTTTGTTGCCCGGAATCGCGCCTTTCAGAGCGATCAAATTATTTTCTTTGTCAATCGATAATACCGGCAAATTGATGACTGTCGAGCGCACTCCGCCCATCCGACCCGGCATTCGGACTCCCTTGACGACGTGTTCCGGAAACCTCGGACCGACTGAGCCTCTTTCTCTGGCGCTGTGTTTCTGTCCGTGAGAAGCGGGACCGCCGGAAAAACCATGTCTTTTCATAACGCCGGCAAAACCTTTCGCTTTGGTGACGCCGCTGGCTTTTACCATATCTCCCTCGGCAAAGATCGAAACATCGATCTTATCACCTACTTTGTAAGAAGCGACATCTTTGGTTACGAATTCTCTCAAATGTTTAGCCAGATGCGAACCTTTTAAAAGTCCGGCTTTCGGTTTTGAAACTTTCTTTTCTTTGCCAAATCCGATCTGCACGGCATTGTATCCGTCTTTCGCTTCAGTCTTAATTTGCGAAATGACACAAGGACCCGCTTCCAATACAGTCACTGGAACAGATTTTCCTGATTTTTCAAACACTCTTGCCATTCCGAGTTTTTTTCCTAAAATGAATTTTACCATATGTTATTATTATATGCTTTTTCAAAAACAAAAACCGAGTCGTAAGTTATGCACAAACCGTAATCTCGGTTTCTTTAACTTCTGACCAATTCAGTATCCCGCGCTATCTATATTAAAATCTGGGACTTGAATCATCACGTACTGAATTTTAAAATTTCTTTACTCTGCTACTTTCTACCTTCCACTCTCCGCTCTCTAAACATTACATCTTGATCTCGATATCCACTCCGGCTGATAAGGACAAATTCGTCAATGAATCAATAATTCTCGGGGTCGGATTGATAATATCGATCAATCTCTTGTGAACCCTGATCTCAAACTGCTCTCTGGCATCCTTGTGGACGAAGGTTGATTTATTGACAGTGTATTTCTTCTTTTCGGTCGGAAGCGGCAATGGTCCTCTGATCTCGGCGCCTCCGCGCAAGGCAGTTTCAGCAATCAATTTTGCGGACTCATCAATGATCTTACTGTCGTAAGCTCTAATTTTAATTCTAATTCTTGGCTTAACTTCTTCGTCTTTAGTTGTAGAGGAATTGATTATTCCAGAATCTTTCTTGGCAGTCGTTGTCATTTTAATGTAAAAATCTTTTAGACTTTCTTTTTATTTTATTAATTATTACGATTTCACTCGTAAAAACACTCTAAACCCTGCAGTTTTAGTGCAGGGCTGAGCTCTTATTTGATTGTTTTAGTAACTACTCCGGCGCCGACAGTGTGTCCGCCTTCGCGAATCGCAAATCTCATTCCTTGTTCCAGCGCGACCGGGGAGATCAATTTCACCGTGACTGTGACAGTATCGCCAGGCATGACCATTTCAGTGCCTTTTGGCAAAGTCGCTTCTCCAGTGACGTCAGTGGTCCTGATATAGAATTGAGGTCTGTAGCCGTTGAAAAATGGAGTATGTCGTCCGCCTTCTTCTTTGGTCAAAATATAAACTTCGCCTTCAAATTCGGTGTGAGGAGTGATCGATCCGGGCTTGGCCAAAACTTGTCCGCGCTCGACATCTTCTTTTTTGGTGCCGCGCAAAAGCACTCCGGCGTTATCGCCAGCCAAACCTTCATCAAGGGATTTATTGAACATTTCAATGCCGGTAGCGACAGTCTTGGTGGTCGGTTTCAAGCCAACGATCTCGATTTCATCGCCAATATGCACTCGGCCTCTTTCAATTCTTCCTGTAACGACCGTGCCTCTTCCTTCAATAGAAAAGACATCTTCGATCGGCATCAATAACGGCTTATCGACATCTCGAACCGGTTCAGGAATAGATTCGTCCAAAGCTTTCATTAATTCCATGACCGGACCGCATTTCGGGCAATCTATCTTGCCGCAGCTGTGTTCCAGAGCTTGCAAAGCGGATCCGCGGATAAATCGGACTTTATCGCCGGCAAAATGATATTTTGTGAGCAATTCCCGGACTTCTTCTTCCACCAGATCAACCAATTCTTTGTCGTCCACCTGGTCAACTTTATTCAAAAAGACCACAACCTGAGGAACACCAACCTGATAAGCTAACAAAATGTGTTCTCGAGTTTGTGGCATCGGGCCGTCAACCGCGCTGACAACCAAAATCGCTCCGTCCATTTGGGCGGCGCCTGTAATCATATTTTTAATATAGTCTGCGTGTCCCGGACAATCCACGTGCGCATAGTGTCTGGCATTGGTTTCATATTCCACGTGAGCGGTGGCAATAGTAATGCCGCGCTCTTTTGATTCCGGAGCCTTATCCAAATCTTCCACGCCTTTGTTTTGCGCTTTCATTCCAGCTGCTGTCAAATTTTTTAAAATTGCCGCGGTCAAAGTGGTCTTGCCGTGATCAACATGTCCGATAGTTCCGACATTAACGTGCGGTTTTACTCTTTCAAATTTTTCTGCCATAGTATTATATTATTTTGTTTTATAATTATGAATTATATATTGTATTTAAATATATTATAACAGTATCGGAAATTAGTCAAGCCCCTACCCCGATTTTCGCTAAAAATACGCAGTTTCGCTTCAGACAAAATAAAAAAAATGGGCTAGTTTTGTGTTGTTTTTGAGGAAATAATCACTTCAAAATTTCATCCAAAATCAATCTTTTCCCGGAGTCAAAACAAAACATTCAGATTCTTCTGAAACAACTTTTTAATCATACACTAAAGGGAAAGTTTTGGCAAGAGGCGGGAGGAAAAAATTGGAAATTAAAAAATATTTTTAATTTGATAATCAACTCTTGTATTGCCACCATTAGATTCAATAACAAAATCAACTTGTGTCCTGCTTTCGTTTATTTTTTCTCTATTTTGAGGGGTAATTGGCAAACCGATTCCGTAGTAAATAGAAGTGTATTGATAAGACGAAAGGAGTTTATTTATAGAGTCCGAATAATTATTTTCTTTTTTTATACTTTCTACCTTCTGAAAGTCGGAAAAAGAAAACCTATCTTTATTTTCGCAAAAAATCACGACACCATTTTTTATAGCAACAATATCTGGAATTATTGAATCTTTATTTTTTAACCCCGCACGATTATTTGAATGCAAAACTTTCCCTGTTCCGCTTTGTGGAAAATCAAAGCAGATAATGCTCCAGCCATTTTTCTCAAGCCAAGAAATAATTGTTTTTGTTACACTTTCTTCACTTATGCGTCTCTCCATAATGATCCATTAGGAAATAAGATTGCGTCAGCAAAGTAGGAGAATACTCTTACATGTTTCACTTTAGAAAAAGTAGAACCATATCTAACTTGCATATAGTAGCGAGGGATTTCCGAGCTTAATAAATCCGAGTAATTTTTTGTTAGTAAGTTTTTATTTTCACTAGCTTTTACAGCATCTACAAAGTCATTTACATCACTCTTAGTGCCGCCAAGTACGATTGTTTGATTTTGTTCATCAATAGAAAATTCACCCCATGCTAACACTAGATTATATTTCCTTTCTTCAAAAGATTTGCCTTCTCGACAAGCCAAATAATCAATTGCTGCCAATGCACCTGGATATGGGTCGCCTCGAAAGGCGGCATCGATTTTGTAAACAATTGTTTCTTGGCGACTTCGCAATAATTCACCTATTTGATAATCGCTATTTTCAAAATCTGATAAATAATTCAGCAGGTACTGAGTGGGAATTTTGACTGTTGCGGAAAGTGGCGACATATTTGTATTACCACCCTTACTAGAATATTCATTTTGCATGAAATTCTTTCTATCTATAAGTGTTCTTTTGCTGAGCAATTTTTCACGCCCATTTATAACTCCGTCATCTTCGACAACCTCAATAATTTCATTTATAGCTAAAAACATTTTCTGCATTTCAGAGTCTGTACTGTCAGGACTTCCTGCAAATTGACGGTTTAAATCAAACCTCAATCCCTTTGTGCGTAAGTTTGGCGATGTCGCTGCATTGTTAATATTTCCTCGAAAATCAGACGGGAAGTAATACAAAAGTGCTGGAATCTTATAAATAGACATTACATCATCTAACGCTTTAAAAACTAGCGGATTTATTTTATCCCAAGACGGAGGAGTATTTTGTCTTGTAATTATTGCTGCTTCTGGGTAAATATAAAATGCTGGTACATTATTTTCCACAGAAGCGGCTAATCTTGCGAATCTTTGAAATGCATTGTGACCAGTTCCTGCCTCAGTAGACACCTCTATGGAAAAAATCGGTTCTAAGTTAATCTCAATAATAATATCTGGAGCGTCAAGATAAAGAATCTTTTTGATATGATCAGGCATTGTATGAAAGTTTTTTGCATTATTTGCGTCACTTTCGTACATCTTCTTTTTTGTGAAAGATTTACTCTGTAAATTAGTGTTTCCAATTATGTAATCTGCAAAACTTTCCGTACTATACCAAATTCTATAATTCATAATTTTATAAATAATTTTTTAATGCTAAAGCAACCGCTTTCGCTAAAAACGGCGGCACGGCATTTCCTGTTTGTACTCTGCCTTGAACAATGCCCCCTCTTACGACAAAATGATCGGGGAAACTTTGTAATCTACACCTTTCTCTGATTGTTAGTCCTCTCGAATCTGACGGATGTCCGAATTGGAATTGTGGCCTAATACCACCAGAAACCTGAGTTGGACTTTGTATATCCCATGCGAGTCTTATTCTTTGCTTAAATTTAGGGTACATCGGTAACCCCGGCTTTGTGTTTCTTATTTTATCAATTGTATCTTGTGGGTGATTTGGTGCTTTATGATTAGTCAATTGATTACTTCGTAAATTTTTCCTCATCAATCTTTGATACTCACTAGATGGTTCCTTCGTATACTTTTCCGCTATCTCATCTGGTTGTAATCGAGGTAAGTCACTTATCGCGTCCTTGACGGTGACAAAAGGATTTTTTGTACCAGGTCCATGTGTTTTTTTAATATCATTAAAATCAAATTCTTTACCTCGAACACCGACAAAAACAAGCCTTGTTCTTTTTTGAGGTACACCATAATCAGCGGCATATAACAGTTTGCTTTTTACGGTCATATTCCCAGCTTCGCTAATTTCTTTTTCGATTGTTTTAACGATATCACCAGCACTTTTCATACCAGAAACATTTTCAAGCAATATTGCTTTTGGTTTTAGGGTCTTAACAAAGCGAATAAATTCTTTGTAGAGTAAATTTCGCTCATCTCCAACATGCCTTTTTCGATTATTAAGTGAAAAACCTTGACATGGTACTCCTGCTATTAAAACATCGATCTCTCTACCATTTAATAGCTCAAGTATGTTATTCGGATTAACTTTTTTTACATCACCTAAAATCGTAGAAGCTCTAGGATGATTTATTGAAAACGTTTCTATTGAAGGCCCATGAATATCACAACCAACTAATACATGATATCCCGCCATTTCAAATCCCAATGATGTTCCACCACATCCGGAAAAAAGTTCTACAATAACGGGATTATTGCTACTAACATAAGTCCCTTTTTTATAAATTGGATCACCATGCCAATAATACCCATTTTCCTCAACCTTAACGGATTTATCCCCAATGCTTACTTTAGAATCTATATCCAATTTATAACTAACATTATAATCAACAAGCAAATCAAACAAAGAAGCTTGCGAACCATCGGCAACATATTCCGTGTTTGTCAATTCAGTTTTTTTTATTTCGCCGAGTATGCTATGTGCTCCGTTTTTTGCGATAATAAGAAAATCAACAACATTAATACCCATCAATTGTCCCGCCTCGATTACTCTTTTAGCTACTTGTTTGTCTTGTTCGCTTGGGTTTGAATCACCGGAAGGATGATTATGAACCAATATCACGCCTGCAGCGCGCAGTTCCAATCCAGGAGCAAAAATTTCTCGCGGATGAATAATACTTTTATCCAATATTCCAACTGAAACTGTTTCTTTTTTTAACAAAGCATTGCGTGCGTTCAAATAAAGACAAACTAACTGTTCTTGTTTTTTATCTTTCAAATCCGAAACTAAAGCAATGGTATCTTGTGCTGATAAAATCAAATTGTCCAAAGAATTTTGCTTGTCAAAAATTCTCCTCGTCAATGCAATTGCGGATGAAATTTGCAGTGCTTTCGCTTGCCCGATTCCTGAAATTTGCATTAAATCGTCAACCGAAGCGTTTAATAAATTATCCCCGAATTTTTTCAGAATCTTTTGCGACAAAACTTTTACGTTTGTTCCTTTAATCCCACTACCAAGCAGAATAGCCAAAAGTTCGCTATCGGATAACGCATCAGCTCCTTTTTC